>JBDLIY010000386.1:0-4247 GCA_039714635.1 Planctomycetota bacterium | reverse complement strand
GTCTTCACGCGGACGCGGGCCACGCTGCTCTTGCGGCGGCCCGTGCCCCAGGTGATGCCGGACGGCTGCACCGGCGGGGTCTTCACCTCGGCCGTCTCCGTCTCGGGGACCTCGGCCTCGGGCGTCTCGACCGTCTCCGCGGGGGCCTCGGCGACCGGCGCTTCGGTCGTCTCCGCCACGGGAGCCTCGGGAGTCTCGACGGCCGGCGTCTCGACCGCGGGGGTCTCGGGGGTCTCGGTCTCGGCTTCCTGCACCACGTTCTCGTCGCTCACGTGAGTCATCCTCTCAGCCCCGGAACTTCTCGATGTCCAGGATCTTCGGCTGCTGCGCGGCGTGCGGGTGGTCGGTGCCCGCGTACACCTTCAGCTTCCTGAGCATCAGGCGGCCCAGGTTCGTCTTCGGGAGCATGCGCCGCACCGCGAGGCGGACGATCTGCTCCGGCTTCTTTTCCAGCATCTCGCGGATCTCGGTCTCCCGGAGACCGCCCGCCCAGCCCGTGTAGTGGTGGTAGACCTTCTGGTCCATCTTCTTCCCGGACAGGAACACCTTCTCGGCGTTCGTGACGACGACGAAGTCGCCGGTGTCCATGTGCGGGGTGTACATGGGCTTGTGCTTGCCCTGCAGGATCCGGGCGATCCGGCTGGCCATGCGGCCCAGCGTGACGCCTTCGGCGTCGACGTGGAACCACTCCTGCTGGATGTCGCTCGGCTTCGCGCTGTAGGTGCGGGTCTGCATCGCGCTTCTCTCTTTGTACTTCCGTCGTTCAGTCGGCTGCCGCGTGAGCCCGGGGAATCCGGGCAAAGTCCGGGCAGAAACCGAAGATCATAGGGTCCTCAGTTCGGGCGTCAAGGAATCCGGGGCGAATCGACCATCACTCGACCCGAAGCACTTCCCGGCGCCCGGGTTCCGCGATCCGAACCCCGTATTTGTGCCGCAGATTCCCGTCGATCCGAAGGAGTTTCCGGACAGGAGACTGCGCGCGCTGATACCAGCTCCGGAGGTTGCACATGATGCCGAAGCTCCTCGAGGTCCGGCCGGCCGATGGACGGAAGCTCTGGCTGCGCTACGACGACGGGACCGTGGGAGAGGTCGATCTTGCTGACCTTGCCGGGAAGGGCGTGTTCCAGAAGTGGGACGAGCATGGCGTCTTCGAATCGGTCACGCTCGCGGACCATGGCGCGCCGTCCTGGGATGAAGTCCTCGACCTCTGCCTGACTCGCTGTTCTTGCGCCTGACCGGGATGCAGCCCGCCGGGGATGCCGGGTAGGCTTGCCCGCTCCCACTTCACGCCCCTCTGTGTCAGGAAGATCCGCGGCCCCGCGCAGGGGCGTAGAACCGGTTCCACGCCGGTAGCAGCGCGTAGTTTCAACCCGCGCCCCCGCGCGCGGCGAGGGGCGACTCGCGAGTTTCATCAGTGCGCCCACGGCGGCCGACTCCCATCGCCCGGTTCGCCTGGTCGGCGCGCATCCCAGTATCGATAGGAGGCGGCCCGTAGCAGGAGTTGAGCCAGCCACGCGGTGAGGAAAAGCGCGCCCGCGACGAGTATCTCGGGGTGGACCTCTCCAGGCTTCCCCTTGCCCGACATGATGAGCAGGACTACGCCCAGGCCGGGCAGGAGCCAGTCCCTCTTGAAGCGTGATCTGATACCCGTCTTCGCAGCCAGCCAGCTTCGTCGGACGGCAACTGTGACCCTGGAGACCACGAAGAGGAATGTCCCGCACGCGACGAGTGGGAGCTGCCAGGACGATCGAACGTGGATTCCGACGTGATCGGCGAAGACAACGAAGAAGATGGCGCACACTCCAGCGCCACCGATCAATCGGACGTAGTACAAGCACGGGAGCCGACGGCGCTTGCTGCTCATGAGATGACCGCTTCTCTCGGGTCGATCTTATCACCTCATGAACGGGGGCAAGGCCGCGAAGCTCGATCGCACTCGGTGGGTGACGCGGATCACTCGTCCTCCGGCAGGGTGAAGACCGGGCGGATGCCGATGATGTTCGTACGAAGGCCCGCGTATTCCACGGCCCTCGCCGATGACCTGCACCCGTCCAGATCGCTGTAGAAATCGCCTCCCCGCAAGATCCTGAAGTGCTCGGGTGGCTTCCCGGCATCTGGGCCACCCGGAAGTGCGCCCCCCTGATCGACGCACCACTCTGCCAGATTTCCATGCATCTCGTGGAGTCCCCAAGGGTTCGGCGCTCTTCGACCTGAACGATCCGGGTGCTGGCGCTCCACTGCTCCGCCCACAACCGTCTCATCGAGTCGGAGAAGCTCAGGGTCACCGGCTACGCGCCCTGCGAAGAGTACTGGCTGGCCGACGGCACCTTCCTCGGCTTCGGGTACAACCCGACTGTCCAGGCCGGAAAAGTACCCCACGTGGGGCAGCAGACCGACCGGGACAACCCGACCGGAGAGGGCGCACCTGAGACATGATTCGGCGCCTCGGGAGGCGCGAGTGCGTGCCGTGACCGACCGACCGCAGGGGCCGACGGGGAGCGTCCACCCGGAGTTCGTAGCGAACTACGGGATCCGGAGGACTTCCAGGCGGCCCGGGGCCGGGAGCCGCACGCCGTAGCGGTGCTTCAGGCTCCCGTCGATCCGCAGGAGCTTCCGGACGAGCTGGCCGTCCGGGCCAGGAAGGTGGCGCTTCAGGAACTCGCCGGGCGGGAGAGCGGCCTCGCCGGGCTTCGCCAGGCCATCGGGGGTGAGGAAGAAATCGAAGGAGCCGGGCTGCACCGGCCGCCCCTCGGCCTCCTGGACGAGGAGCCTCGTCTCTCGCGCGCCGAGAGGAACTTCGAGGTGCCCGTACCCGATCGTGGCCTCCCGGCCCCGACCCAGGACCATCCATGCGTATTGCCCCTCACCGTACGCCACCGTCTCGCGCACGGCATGGATCCGTTGAACGCGAACCATTCTCCCTCCGAAGGTCGCGCTTACCGCGGCCCAACGCACGAACGGGGCCGGCGGCAGGCCCAGGACCGCCACCAGGACGGCGACGGCCGCGAACGCGCCGGTGACCCTCGTCGCCGACGCCCCGCTCCATCCCCGCAGCCGCGAAAATCGGAGGAATGCCAACGCAGACGCGGCGAAAAGAGCCAGGATCACGAGCGCCGTACGCGCCCGCGAAGGATCCGGCCCTCCGGCGATCGGAAACATCCGGTCCAAGCCCTCCGCCGAGAGGATGCGACCCGGTTCCTCCCACGGCCGGCGCAGCGGAGATTCGTCCGGCAGATCGTCAAGGCCGGCGATCACGTTCACCCCGTATCCACGAAGTCGATCTCGAGTTCGCGGAGGGAGGAACCCGGACGGGTCGAGCACACCGTCCACCGAGAAGAGAGGACGCCAATCCGGAAAATCAACTTCACGATCCGCGCGCCGGATCGTGAAGCCGGCCTTCTCCAGCGCCATCCGCATGTCCGGGGGGACAGGCCCCAGAGCAGTGAGCAGGCGGCCCGGTGGAACCGGACGGAGATCCAGGGGGACGACCTCGCCATCGACCTCGAGGGAGCAGAGTCCCTCGGTCCCCGGTACGAAGAGGAGAGAGCCGGCTGACGCACTCTTCACCCACCGGCCGGGAAGCCGGACAGTGACCTGGCCCTTCACACCCTCGAGCCGCATCGGCACCGGACGGCCCGGCACGTAGCGATCACCCAGCAGGGGCACGAACTCCGCCGCCGACGCGCCGGAAGCCAGCAGCAGCAGCACGACCCCCGTCGCTCCCTTCCGCAGCATTCCCGTCGTCGTCGTCGCGGCCAGGAACACCAGCCCCGTCACGAGAAACGGCACCGGGTCGGCGCCCGGAGCCTCGACCAGGATCCGCCGCGCCGCCAGCACCGGCGAAATCCGGAAGCCGAGCGTGCCCCGCATCCCGGCGAAATCCATCAGGACCCAGTTCATCACCGGGACCACCGCGACGATCAGGACCCAGAACGCCACGAACCAGCGGTCGCGGCCCCCGCCGCGACCGGGACCCGCCAGCCAGAGCCCGGCGACGGCGATGGATCCGGCGATCACCCAGAGCGCCATCCACAGCGCCGCCCACCGCGTGCCGAACGACAGGCCCGTGCCGATCACGAACGGCGCCGCGAGGAAGAACAGCAGGAGACCCTCGCCGAGGACCGTGCCGATGCTCCGGCCCCGGGCGAGGACCGGCCAGGCGAACAGCGCCCAGAGCACGGCGATCGACGCCGTGGCGATCGCGGCGCCGGCGGGGTCGAGGAGCGAAGCCGGGCCCGGCGGCAGGA
>JBDLIY010000385.1:0-4250 GCA_039714635.1 Planctomycetota bacterium | reverse complement strand
CCAGGTTGCACTGGGTGCAGATGTGCCGGACCTCTTCGGCGCTGTTCGCGTCCTGGGTGACGGTCACGCCCTTGCCGCCGCAGTTCCGGCACGCCTGAAGCTCGAACCGGAGGACCGTGAGGACACCCGCGGCCTCCGCGAAGTGCGCCCTCAGGAACCGCTCCTTGTCCTTCGATCCGGCGACGTCGTTCCACCACTCGTCCGGCGACTTCGGCTTCTCCTGCTGCCGCTGGGCGGCCCCCCGGTTCCGCGCGTTCCGGCCGGCGGCGCGACGCGCGCCCCGCGCCGCCGCCATCATCTTCCTCGCCCGCGCCATCATGTCCGGGTGGATGAAGGTGCCGGTGCCGTAGTTGTAGCGGTGCACCTGGCGGCTCGTCCGCTCGGCGAAGAAGTCCATCGCTTCCGCGGCCTCGATGCCGAGGTCCTCGGCGAGGCGGTCGAAGATCTCCTGCGTGAGCCCCTTCGGCGTCTGCGCCCAGAGCTGCGCGTCCTTCATGCCGACTTCCTTGTCCCGGACCTTGTCCCTCACGATCCGGTCGAAGGTGCGGAAGAAGCGGCGGTGGACCTCCTTGCGGAAGTACTTCTCGCGATCCGCGGTCACCTGGCGCTTCAGGCGCTCGAGCTTCAGGAGTTCGAGGATCTTCGGGTTCTCGGCGTACTCCTCCAGGAGCTTGTCGACCTCGGCCAGCGCCTCGTCGAACTTCTTCTGGAACCGGAGCCGCTTGATCTGCTTCACGCGGTCCGTCGCGTCCTTCGCCTGGACGTAGATGGCGACCTTCGTCAGGCGGTTCTTCACCAGCTGGACGCGCTCGTCCGGGAGTTCCTCGTCCTCGAGGGCGGCCTCGTAGTGCGTCTTCGCCTTGTCGTAGAGGCCGATCCCCATGCACTTCTCGGCGAAGCGGATGTGGTCGTCGCCGGTCTCCGGCTCGCCCTCCTCCTCCAGGAATCTCTCGTAGATGTCCTCGGGGGTGTCCACGGCCTGGGCCTGCACCTTCGTCGGCGTGATCTTCGCGACGAAGTCGCGCGGGTAGTCCCGCGTGCCGGTGGCCAGCTTGAGCCTCACCGGCCCGGTCGTATCGTCCGGGTTTTCGACGCGCCCGATCACGTGGCTGCCGTCCTTGAGGAGGACGATGTGCCCATCGACCATCTCCACGTCTTCGTCGATGTCGGCGCCGAGGCCGAGGCTCTCCTTGATGCGCGCCTCGTCCTCGATCGTCAGCTGGTCCCAGCGGAGGGTGAAGATGCCGCCGGTCCGGTAGAGCCGGATCGTCAGCACATCGTCGCTGCTGCGCTCGCCGATGACGTCGCCCTGGAGGAAGTCGCCGGTCTTCAGGCGGATCTGCTCGCCGGCGGCCGGGAGGCCGGTGGCGACGACGAGGACCACCGCGAGGATCGTGATGCGGATTTTCATGCCGGGCTCGTCCTTCTTACGCCGTTGTCTCAGGGTTCCGAACGTCACTTCGGGCCCTCATTTCGGGCCATCACTTCGGGACCGACGCGCGCCGATCCTCGTCCTGCTTCTCCTGCTCCGCCGCCGCGTCCGCCGCGCGATCCCGCTCCAGGCTGATCGACTTCTCGATCTCCTTCGCCGCGAAGATCGTCTTCATCAGGATGCGGTTGACGGGCTCCAGCGCCTGGTCGCGATAGAACATCGTGATGTGCGCGATCGCGCCCTCACCGGGCGGGATGTACCCCGACTTGCGGAACTCGACCTTGTACTCGAACTCGTTCGGGTAGAGCGAAGACTCCTTGCGCTCGATGTCCGGAGGATTCGCCTCCTCCTTCGTCGGACGGTGGTCGTTCAGGACCTGCTGGGCCTCCGAGACGATGTCCGAGAGGATCATGGCCTTCCGCTCGTTCACCACGGAGTCGAACTGCAGGGTGACCGCCGCCGCGAACAGGGAGATGACACTCACCCCGCCAAGGACGAGAATCGTCATGGCGAGGAGGATCTCCAGCAACGTGAAGCCCCGCTCGCGACGCCCGTTCGCTGCACCCACTGGCGACCTGGCCAATGCTGACATGGTGACTGCGGACATGCTCATATTCTACCTGAAGTTGAAGTCGTCCCGGAAACTGGGAAGCTCGATCACGCGCTCCACCGTGTAGCCCGCGCGGACGATCTCCCCCTCCTCGTGGCTGAGGGGAACCGTCCCCCGGACGCCCCGCTGGATCAGGCGGAACCCCTCGGGGCCGAAGTTCGAGTACTCCGTCCACTCGGTTCCGATCTTGATGTACCGGTGTTCCTTCGAAGTCGAGGCGAAGGCGGTGTTCGTAACCTCCGCTCTCCGGGCCCCGGAGTCGATGGCCGAGAGCAGGCGGGCGGACTCGGTCTGGCGGCCGGTACGCTCGAAGACGAAGAGCACCCGCACCATCCGCGGCGAGATGTCGTCCCGCGGGTCGGTGAGGGAGTCCTTGCCCAGGGCGAAGTAGAACTCGTTCGGCAGAACCCCCGGGGGGAGGACGCCGCGCGTCGAGTCCCAGGAGAGCGACGGCCCCGCGGAGGACGGCCGGGAGAAATCGGAGTCCCACCGCTTCGTCGTCGGCGACCAGAACCGCACTCCGAAGTGAAGCACGCCCGTCATCAGCGGGTCGGCGACCTCCTCGAGCTGCTTCACGTTGCGGATCTTTGCGTCGAAGAGCGATCCCTTGCCGCCCGGCGGAGAGCGAACGCCCCGGTAGAGCGTCAGGACGCCCGGGTCCTTCGGATCGGTCGGGACGGCCATGTACATGACTTCGCGCGCGCCGCCCGGCGCCATCAGCTTCCCCGCCTTCGCCGCGTCCGCGTCGTTCTTCCCCGTCGCCCGCTCGCTCGGCGAAGGCTTCGAGCCCGCGAGGCGGCTCACCGGGTCGGCGGTCTCGTCCTGCGTGGAACGGACGAAGACCAGCCGCTGGACCCACAGGTCCGCGCTCTTGTTGCCCGTGGCGTCCCACCGGATGTAGTCGGAGAGCAGGCGGATCTCCGGCACGCCGGGGTCGAGGCTCCGCTCGACGAGGAGGTTGTCGAGGTCGGCCCGGAGGGGGCGGATGAAGTCGGTGGTCCGGTCGCTGACCTCGCTGCCCTGGTTGCCGGCGGTGAGGAAGCCGAAGGCCTGCGTCAGCAGGGCGATGAGCGCCGTGGAGAGCACGACGAACAGCGACATCGCGATCAGAAGCTCGACGAGGGTGAAGCCGCGGGTCTTCCGGGTCACGTCCTGCCTCCGTCCTCGAAGAAAACGGCCCGGGCCCCCCCGGTCACCCGGGGGGGCTCGTGTTCCCCGCCATCACGTCGCGGAGTCGGGCTACTTCGGGCTTTCAGTGTAGTGCACCGTGACCGGCGCGACGTACTCAACCCGGACGGATTTCACCCAGGGCGTGTCCTTCCAGCTGTCCGGCCGCTCCTCGTCGACGTTCGAGAACGCCCCTTCCAGGAACTGGAAGCCGAACCGAAGCTCGATCCGGTCGGCCTGGATGCCCAGCTTCGGGCCCAGCCGGTTCTCGGCGTGCGGCGACTCCACGAGGAACAGGAAGCTCTTCGGGTTCTTCTGGAAGTCCTCCGCGTTCCCCGAGACGACCATCTGCTCGTCCACGCTGTAGATGTTGTCCGAGTCCCAGGCGGGAGTGCCGTCGAACCGCGCGAGCACCTTGATGTCCGTGTACTCGATCAGCTTCTCGTCCCAGGAGATGCGCTTCCAGATCGCCCCGTCGACGCGCTTCGTGACGATGATCGCCGAAGTCTCCGGGTCGACCGAACGCTCGCGGTAGCGGTCCGGGTGGCGCGCCGGGAAGAAGTAGACGATGGAGTTGGCCGGGTGCTCGGTGGCCGCCGTGCCGAACCGGCCGCGGAAGATGCCGCCGCCGGCGTCCGAGTCCTCTTCGTCCTCCTCGCCGGGCTTCCGGCGCAGGAACGGGTTGTCCACCTCTTCCGAATTGGCGTTGAGGTCCGTCGGCATCACGAGCGTGGTGCCCTGAACCTCGGTGTACCCGATGATCTCGTCGTCGATCATCACGTAGCCGCCGTCCTTCGGGAACAGGTCGGACTTGTTCATCTGGATCTCCGCCGAAGTCGACGTGATCGCGTTCTCGAGGACCGCCATGTGGATCGCCTCCACCGGTCCCACGAGCTCGTAGAAGGAGTGGTAGTCCGCCGGCGATCCGTGGATCCCGCGGCGGACGCCGGAGAGACGTCCCGTCCCGGTGTCCAGCTCCTCGTACGCGATGATCTCGTCGTTGATGCGGAGGATCCCGCCGTCCTCGTCCAGTCCCGAGAT
>JBDLIY010000384.1:0-4258 GCA_039714635.1 Planctomycetota bacterium | reverse complement strand
GAGGCTCCCCAGCACCGCCCGGGAGAGACGCGGGCCGCCGTCCGTCAGCAGGGAGGTCCCGTCCAGCCCCGACGGCCGCGGCAGGTCGAGAACCTCGAGGATCGTGGGGAAGAGGTCCTCCAGGCGGACCGTCTCCCCGACCCGTCGCCCGGGCTCGAAGCGGTCCGGGAACCGGACGAGGAGCGGGACGTGCCGCAGCGACCGGTGCAGGCTGAAGACGTGGCTGCAGAGCCCGTGGTCACCCAGGTTCTCGCCGTGGTCGCCGACGATGACGAGGAGGGTGTCGTCGAGGATGCCGGCCCGGTCGAGGCCCGCCACGAGGCGTCCGAGCTCGACGTCGAGCGCCGCGATCTCCGCGTCGTAGAGGCCGGACAGGATCTCCCACTGCCGCCGGCCGAACGCCCGCCACGTCTCGCCGAACAGCACCGGGACGTCCGCCTTGAACTTCCGGAGACGCGCCACCTCCGCGGGATCGACGCCCTCGGGGAGAAAGTCGCCGGCGATCCGCTCCGGGGGGTCGTAGGGCAGGTGCGGCTCCCAGTCGTTCACGAAGACGAAGAAGGGCCGGCCGTCGGCCCGGTGGCGCTTCGCGATTTCGAGCGCCCGGTCCGTCGTCCACCGCGCGGAGTTCTCGCGGACGCCCCCCTCCTCGTAGACCTCGAACCCCTGGATCAGCCCCATCTCCTCCGAGATCTGCGGGTTGTTCGTGAGGCAGGCCGTCGCGTAGCCGCCGTCCGACAGGATCTCGGCGAGGGTCCTCGCGGACGGGTCGAGGTAGAGCCGGACGCCGGACCGGAAGCCGTGGTTCTCCGGCCGGAGCCCCGTGAACATGCTCGCGTGGGCCGGTCCCGTCCAGGACGTGGGCGCCCAGGCGTCCGTGTAGACGGTGCCGCCCGCGGCGATGCGGTCCAGGTTCGGCGTCGTGGACCGCTCGTACCCGTTCAGCGAGCAACGGTCTCCCCGCGTCGTGTCCATGACCACGACGAGCAGATTCGTCGATTCCGGGGTGGAGTCTCCCGCGCCACAGGCGGTGACGAGGAGCAGGCCGAAGAGGGGAAGGAAGCGTCCCATGATCTCCTTGAGACGAATGGCGGGCCGCCCGGGTTCCTGGCGAGGCACGGATTTCCTCCGGTCCGCCCCGCCGCGTCCCTACGATGCGGATTCCCAGCGACTGACGACCCCGCAAAGAGGACATGATATGGCGAACGCGAAGATCTCCTGGACCTGGACCGACGAGGCGCCCGCTCTGGCGACCTGCTCCCTTCTCCCCATCATCGAGGCCTTCACGAAAGGCACGGGCATCGAGGTGGAGATGCGGGACATCTCCCTCGCGGGCCGGGTGATCGCGAACTTCCCCGAGAACCTGACGGAAGAGCAGCGGATCCCGGACTACCTGGGCCAGCTCGGCGAGCTCGCCGGGGCCCCGGAAGCCAACATCGTCAAGCTGCCGAACATCAGCGCCTCGATCCCCCAGCTCGTCGCCACGATCAAGGAGCTGCGCGAGAAGGGCTACGACGTCCCCGAGTACCCCGAGGAGCCGCGGACGGATGAGGAGCACGCGCTCCGCGAGCGGTTCGCCGTGGTCCTCGGCTCCGCCGTCAACCCGGTCCTGCGCGAAGGCAACTCCGACCGCCGCGCCGCGATCTCGGTGAAGGAGTTCGCGCAGAAGAACCCCCACCGGATGATGAAGCCCTGGCCGGAGTCCGGCTCGAAGGCCGGCGTCGCGCACATGTCCGACGGCGACTACTTCGCCACCGAGACGTCGCACACGATGGCGGCGGCCGACACCGTGAAGATCGAGTTCACCGGCGCGGACGGCGCGACGAAGGTGCTGAAGGACGGTCTGCCGCTCATCGCCGGCGAAGTCATCGACGCCGCCGTCATGAACGTGAGCGCGCTGCGGAAGTTCTACGCCGACACGATCGAGACCGCGAAGGAGGAGGGCGTCCTCCTCTCCCTCCACCTCAAGGCGACCATGATGAAGGTCTCCGACCCGATCATGTTCGGCCACTGCGTCTCGGTCTACTACGCCGACGCGCTGGACAAGCACGCCGACGCCCTCGCCGAAGTCGGCGCGAACCTGAACAACGGCCTCCAGGACGTCTACGACAAGATCGGGAAGCTCCCCGCGGAGAAGAAGGCCCGGATCGAGGCGGACCTCCAGGCCTGCTACGCGAACCGGCCCGCCCTCGCGATGGTCGACTCCCGCAAGGGCATCACGAACCTCCACGTGCCGAACAACGTCATCGTCGACGCGTCCATGCCGAACGTCGTCCGCGACGGCGGGAAGATGTGGAACAACGACGACGCGCTCCAGGACACGATCGCGATGATCCCGGACCGCAGCTACGCGACGATGTACCGGGCGATCCTCGAGGACGCGCGCGAGCACGGCCAGTTCGACCCTTCGACGATGGGCAACGTCGCAAACGTCGGGCTCATGGCGAAGAAGGCCGAGGAGTACGGCTCCCACGACAAGACGTTCGAGGCGCCGGCCGACGGCACGGTCCGCGTGATCGACGCCGCGGGGAACACGCTCCTCGAGCAGACCGTCGGGACCGGCGACATCTTCCGGATGTGCCAGACGAAGGACGAGGCGATCCGCGACTGGGTGAAGCTCGCGGTGAACCGCGCCCGGGCCAGCGGCGCCCCGGCGACCTTCTGGCTGGACGAGGCCCGTGCCCACGACCGCGAGATCATCGCGAAGGTCGGTGCCTACCTGCCCGAGCACGACACGGACGGCCTGACGCTCACGATCATGAAGCCGGTCGACGCGATGAACTTCGCGCTCGAGCGCATCCGTCGGGGCGAGGACACGATCTCCGTCACCGGCAACGTCCTGCGTGACTACCTGACCGACCTCTTCCCGATCCTCGAGCTGGGCACGAGCGCGCGCATGCTCTCCATCGTCCCGCTGCTGATGGGCGGCGGCCTGTTCGAGACGGGCGCCGGCGGCTCGGCCCCGAAGCACGTCCAGCAGTTCGAGCGGGAAGGTCACCTGCGCTGGGACTCGCTCGGCGAGTACTGCGCGCTCGTGCCGTCGCTGGAGCAGTACGCGGCGGCGACGGGCAACGCGACGGCGACGCTCTACGCCGAGACGCTCGACGCGGCGATCGGGGACTACCTCGGGAACGCGAAGAACCCGTCCCGGAAGGTCGACGAGATCGACAACCGCGGCAGCACGTACTACCTGGCGCTCTACTGGGCGCGGGCGCTGGCGTCGCAGGGGACGGACGCGACGATCGCGGCGAAGTTCCAGGCGGTCGCCGAGGAGCTCGGCGCGAAGGAAGGAAAGATCACGGAGGAGTTGCTCGCGGCCCAGGGCGAGCCGGTGGAAATCGGCGGCTACTTCATGCCGGACATGGAGATGGCCACGAAGGCGATGCGGCCTTCCGCGACCTTCAACGCGATCATCGACGCGATGTAGTCGGTCCCTCGCGTTAGACTGCCCGTATGGGCGGACGACTCGAGGACTACCTGCGCGATCACCCGGAGGGCGTCACGGCCGAAGACGCGGCCCGTGACGCCCTCGGTCTTTCCGGGCCGCCGGCGCTCGTGGCGAAGCTGGCGGAGCCGGCGCTGGCGGGTGTGCCGGGCGCGAAGAAGGGGCCGGACGGCCTCTGGCGGACCGGCGCCGCGCCGGACCTGCCGGTGATCGCGGCGGTCGTCGTGGCGGACGGGCCGCAGCCGGGGATCGACGCGGTGCTGGCGGTCGGCCTCGCGGCGGACGACGGCGTGCTGCGGTCCGTCACCGGGCCGGTCCCGGACGTGGACGTGGCCGATCTCGCCGTGCGCATCGCCGCCTCGCGCGTCGTGGTCTTCGACTCCGACCGCTATCTCCCCCACCTCGGCGTGAAGCCGAAGGCGGTGACGAAGCTGAAGCCGGTGCTGCGGCGGGCCGAGCGGATCGGAGGCGCCGACGGCCTGGCCGAGGCGGCGGCGGCGTTCGGGGTCGTGGTGCCGGAGAGCGACGATCCGGGCGACACGGCGCTGGCCCTCGACCGGCTGTGGCGGGCCGCGATGGCGGCGGGCCTCGACCCGGCGACAACTCCCGCGCCGCCGGCCCCGTTCGACTTCGACTCGGTCGGCTTCGGCCCCGAACTCCTCGAGGAGATCCCCGATCGGCCCGGCGTCTACCGCTTCCTCGACGAGGACGGGGAACTCCTCTACGTCGGCAAGGCGAAGAACCTGCGGCAGCGGGTCGGGAGCTACTTCAGCCACCGGTCGAAGCGCCGGAAGAAGTTCCCGGAGCTGATGG
>JBDLIY010000383.1:0-4268 GCA_039714635.1 Planctomycetota bacterium | reverse complement strand
CCCCCGGAAAGGACCGCGACCTCCGCGTCGCCGGGCGGCAGACGCATCGCGTCCATCGCGATCTCGAGCCGGCGGTCGAGCTCCCAGCCGTCGGCCGCGTCGATCTCGTCCTGGAGCCGCCCCTGCGTCTCGAGGAGCTTCTCCATCTCATCCGGTTCGAGGTCCTCGCCGAAGCGCTCGCAGACCTTGTCGAAGTCGACGAGGAGGTCGCGGACGTGGGCGAGGCCCTGCTCCACGTTGGCGCGGACGTCGAGGGTCTCGTCGAGGGTCGGCTCCTGCGGAACGTAGCCGATCTTCACACCGGGCATCGGCTCGGCGACGCCGTCGAACTCGCCGTCCTCCCCCGCCATGATGCGCATCAGCGTCGTCTTGCCGGCGCCGTTCGCGCCGATGACGCCGATCTTCGCGTCCGGGAGGAACGCGAGGGTGATGTCCTTGAGGATCTCCCGCTTCTCGATCGTGCGGGAGAGGTTCTGCAGCACGTAGACGAATTCCTGGCCCATGGCGGAAGCATACCCGGTCGGGTACAAGATCGGCCAAGGGCACCGCCGACGTCGACGCGATGCTGGAGGACATGGGCGAGGTGCCGGGCGCGGTTACACTCACGGCGGAACGGGGACGACCCACGGAGTCGCGATGACGGACGAGGCACCGAAGGAGTTCGCGGAAGTCATGCGGGGCATGATCGACCGTGAGCGGAATCTCTACGAGCTGGCCGAGCTCTTCCCGCAGAAGCGGCGCGATCCGGCCGGGTTCCTGGGTTCCCTGTGGTGCCCGGCCTGCGAAGAGAGCGCCCTGGCTCTCGTCGGCGGGACCGTCCGGTGCGAGGGCTGCGGGGAGACCTTCCCGGTGCGCGACCGGGTGATCGACTTCCGGCCGGGGAGCGGCGACCGGGGAAAGTGGGAGGGGCTCAACGAGCAGTTCCTCAAGTACCACCGGTCGCTGTCCGTCTATACGCTCCTGAACGGCGCCCCCATCAACAACTACGTCTCGGCGAGGTCGGGGATCGGCGAGCTTTCGGACGTCCGGGTGCTGGACGTCGGCGGCGGGACCGGCCACGTGCTCGGCACGTTCTTCCGCTATCCCGAGACGATCGACTACACGCTGCTCGACCCGAATCTCCGGCTGCTGCACGACCAGTTCGTCCGGCTCTATCCCGCGCTGTCCCGCCTGCCGATGTCCCACGTGCTGGGCTTCGCGGAGACGCTGCCCTTCCGCGAGGGGACGTTCGACGTCGTGATGAGCATCTCCTCGATCGATCACTTCCGGGACTACGGGAAGTTCGTGAAGTCCGCCCACCGGGTCCTCGCGCCCGGCGGGCGGCTGCTGATCTCCAGCCACCTCGACATCGCGTCCGACGTCGAGCCGACGTCGAGATGGCGGAGGCTCTTCACGTCGTCCACGCTGGAGCGCGTGGCGAGGCGCGCCTACTTCCGGAAGCACCGGGTGGGCGACGACGACCACACATACCACTTCGAGGACACCGTCGACATCGCCCGGTCGATGACGGACGCCGGCTTCACCGTCCGGCGGGACGAGACGTTCTCCCGGTACTTCCTCGTCGTGGGAGAGAAAGCCTGATCACTTCATGGCCTGCATGTTCCCGATGAAGGCCATGAGGACGATGGCCATCGTCAGCGACGTGACCAGGAGTCCGATCCCCTTCTTCGCGTGCTTCAGGGCGAAGGAGAAGGCGCCGGGAACGAACACACCTCCGGACATGCCGAACGCCACAATCGCGGCGTCGTGCTTCAGCTTGCACTTGATGTGCTTCTTCTCGATCCCCTTCGTGAAGCTGCCGTGGTAGGAGAGGCTGTTCGTCAGCGCCGTGTTGATGAGGGCCACCAGGGCCACGACGATCAGCACCGACCACGCGTTCAGGTGGACGAGGAGCCGTGAGTCGATCCGCGGCGGGTAGCCCTTCATCTTCGTGGAGACCGCCTTGGCCGCCTTGTCCATGCTCTTCGACCACTTCTTGATGTTCGAGCCGACCTTCTTCAGGTTCTTCGGGAACTCCGTCGGGTCCTTCTTCCCGACGTCGAACGCGATGTACGCCCGGGCCTTCTCCAGAGCGGCCCTTCCCTTCCCCAGGTGTTTCGCGACCTTGGTGTCCTCGCCGAACTCCTCGATCGCGTCGCCCGTCTCCTCGATCACCTGGTCGATGGCGTCGGCCAGATCCTCGACCAGCTCGGTGAATGGCGCGAACTCGCCGATGGCCAGCGCGGGGCGCGGCACCGCGAAGCTCAGGGCCAGGACGACGAGCACGACCTTCATACCCACGATCTTCTTCATCTTTCTCTCCCTCCATTTCCCGCGGGAATCGCGTGCAGGGAGACTAGACGCAGCGCTGCTCCGGCTCAAGGGCGGGATCGATTCCGGCCGGTGGGAGCAAGGCGCCGCTTCTGGAAGACCGCTGCCTGTCAGCAAGACTTCATATTGACAGAAAGAACATAGTATTGTAGATTTTCCGTCATCATGAAAGCGATTGCGGACAGTCGGCTCATCGCGGGGCTGCGGAAGGCCCAAGGGGGTGTCTTCTCGACCGCCGACCTCCGAAGCGCGTTCGCCGAGCCCCACCCCGCCGCCCTCGGGCGGCGGATCCGGAGCCTGATCCAGCAGGAGGTCCTCTTCCGGTTCACCCGTGGTTTCTACGTCACGGGGGAGTTCGACCTGCCCGTCCTGAGCCAGCGGATCGCGCCGGCGTCGTGCATCAGCTTCGAGACGGTCCTGGCCCGAACGCTCGTCATCGGGCCGAAGCCCGAGCGCCGTGTCGTCGCCACGAAGGTCGGACGCCCGCGTCGATATTCGGCGCGGGGATTCGCCATTGAACACGTGAGCCTCTCCCCTCACCTGTCATTCGGCTGCGAGAGCGTGGACGGAGTTCGGATGGCGGACACCGAGAAGGCGGCCCTCGACGTCCTCTACTTCCACCTCCGGGGCCGGCGATACGCCTTCGACATATACTCCGACATGAACCTCGACCGGTTGAATCGGGCCCGGTTGAAGGAGTACCTGCGGCACTACGCGAATCCACGGTTCCGGAGATTCGCCGAGAGGGTTCTGGAACTCACATGACCATTCCGATCGATCGCCCGGCGACCGCCAACGGCCTGTTCCTCTGGATCATGCACCGTTTCGCGGAGGTGTTCGACCACCACGCGATCCTGAAGGGCGGCATGGCGCTGCGGCTGATCGACAGCCCCCGCTCGACCACGGACATCGACTACGTGTTCGTGCCCTACTCCTCGAAGAGGGAGATCCGGAGCCGGATCGAGAGCGTCCTCGCCGAGATCGACGACGCGGAGATCGAGATCGGCCTTCACTCGAAGATGCTGCGGGCGATCATCCGGCTGGATGACGCGGCCGTGCAGTTGGAGGTCAACGTCGCGATGGAGTGCGAGGGGATTCCCATGTCGACGGGCGGCTTCGCTCGCCGGCAGGGCCAGCCGCCGCGTGTCGTCCGCATCATGAGTCCCTCCTGGGCCCTCGCTCACAAGCTCGCGGCGTGGAACGAGCGTCGTCTGCTCCGCGACCTCTACGACGGTTACTTCTTCGCCGCACGCCTCGGCGAGGAGCCCGACCTCACGGTCCTCCAGGGGCGGCTCGGGAGGATCTCGTCCCGGCTCCCCGCCCTCAGGCGCCGGAAGAGCATGACCCTCGAGGAGTTCGCGGGCGAGTTGCGGGCTGCGGCGGCGGGCCTCACGGACGAGGGCATCTCGGAGGAGCTGGGCGGCCTGCTTCCGGATGGGGAGCGGGCCGGCCTCGCCCCCCGGATGAGGGCCGCGCTCACGAAGCTCGCGGAGCGGCTGGAGGACTGAGGACGGTGATCGCCGCCCTCAGGCGGGTGGTAGCGAAGTTGCCGGTTGTGGAAAACCGACGCCTGTCAGCGGTGTTCCACAACCACCGTCAGCTTCTGTTCCGTCGTCAGGCCGACCGCGTCCCTTGCCGTGATCGTGAGTTCGTGCTCGCCGGGCTCCCACTGGTCCGTCGGGAGCTTCGTGCGGTAGACATCCGGGCGGTCCTTCAACGGGTTCAGCCGGCGCTCCTTGCCGTCCGGCAACTTCACCGTCACGACCGGCTTCCCCGTGTTGTCCGTCGCCGTGACCAGGAGGAACTGGCCCTTCTCCGGCGGCGGGTCCACCGGCTCCGCGCTCGCGAGCACGGGCGGGAGCGTGTCGATCGTGAAGGCGAACGTCCGCTCCTCCGGGCCGCCGTTCGCGTCATCGACCCGAACCGTGACTTCGTGAGACTCGTTCTCCTCCAGGCCC
>JBDLIY010000382.1:0-4276 GCA_039714635.1 Planctomycetota bacterium | reverse complement strand
CCCGTGGACGGCCGACATGAAGGAGATGAAGCTCGAGACGAGCAGGAACATGATGCCGGCGTGGGTGAGGAGCAGGCCCGAGCCCCGCCAGGTCCACTTCACGCGGAACAGGCCGCCCAGCAGCAGGTTGATGAAGAGCACGACCATCACGAGGTACGCGCCCGGCAGGGGAATCGGCAGCGGCCCCGCGTGGAAGACCAGGTAGAAGGACTCGAAGTATTTCTTCTGGATCTTGTAGATCCCGTGCTCGGTCTGCTCCAACGTCCCCAGCCAGGTGAGGAGGAGCAGCAGCAACAGCAGGACCACGGAGAGTCCGTAGGAGGACAGGAACCGGAACACCGGGCTCTTCTTGAGTTCGTTCATCTCGTTATCCCGTCCGACCTAGAGGTGCAGGGCCCGGCAGAAGGCGAGGAACTTCTCCTTCTCCGCGGCCACCGTCTTCGACGGGCCGACCATCTTCACGGTGATGGTCGCCCGGGGTGTCGCGCAGATCAGTGCGAGCATCCGGTAGTCCTTCTTCGACTCCAGGCCCCCGCCCATCGCGCTCTTGCCCTTGTAGGTCCCCTCGATCTCCACCCACTGCGCCGGATGGCCGAGGACCTCGATCGCCGGGAGCGCCTTCACGGTCGCCGCGTCGAGCGGCTCCTGCGACATCTGGTTTCGCCACATGTTGACGTTCATGGCGACGTTGCCGGCCTGGGCGGAGAGGACCGTCACGTAGCACTCGGTGTCCGTCCCCGCGCCGGGGTGGAGCGTCACCTCGCGCATCTGGCGGTCGTCCCCCTTCCGCCAGCCCGAGGGGACGACGTACTTCAGGCCCGCGCTCGTGGTGTTGCCCGTGGACGGGTGACCGGCCGGCATCCCGCCGTGGCCGGCGCTCTTCGCGCGGAGCGACCGGGCGAGGGCCAGGAACGCGCCCTGCGCCGCCTCGACCTTCTTCGCCGGGCCGACCATCTTCACGAAGACGAGGCCCCCGGCCGCGTCGCGGGCGATGATGCCGAGCATCCGCTTACCTTCCGCGGGGAGATCGACGAACATCGCGGGGCCGCCGAGGACCGGGACGGTCGGCAGCTTCCCGAGGTCGGCCGGTGTCGTCGGCGCCAGGCCCATCTGGCCGCGCCACCGGTTGATGTTGTCGAGCACGGAGCCGCCGGTCCCGTAGGTCAGCCAGGCCTCGACCTCCGGATCGCCCCCCGCGAGCCAGTTGCCCTGCCGGAACTGCTTCGGCGGAAGCTCCTTCCAGCCCTCCGGGAGGTCCCACGCGTAGCCGGCCGGGCCGGCGGGCGCGCTCCCCGAGCCGCCACCGTGGGGGTTCGCGGCCGGACGCCGGAAACCGAAGCGCTCCGCGGTGTCGGGCGTTCCCGGGGGGAAGGTCCGGGGACTTGCCACGTCGCGAGTCTCGACGACGTCGTACGGCTCGGTGTCCACTCCGCAGGCGCCCAGGGCGAGCGCGGAGAGGGTCAGGACCAGGAGGAAAGCGTTCTTCATCATGTGCCTTTCGGCGGGATTGAAATCGACATGCAGATCCGGATTCCCGCAAATGCTAGAAGCGCTCCACGGGCCGACCAAGGCAATTCCGCCACCCCATCGACGAACGGGTGCTTAAAATGGCGCTCGCTCTTGCCGGTGGAAACCACTCTGACGGAGGTCCGGATGATCCGGCGTATTCTTCCCGTAGCCGTGTCTGTTGTTCTTCTCCTGATGCTTCTGGCGCCGGGCTGTCGTCGCACGACATCCGGCAAGGAATCGTGGGATACGGGGGGCGGCAAGACCGTCGTCGACCCCGGCACTCCGATCCTGCCGCCGGCCGACGGCTTCGCGGGCTCCGCGATCTGCGGCGACTGCCACCGGGAAATCTTCAACGAGTGGGCGGAAACGTACCACAACCTTTCCACGCGGGAGACGGACCGCCCCGGTGCGACCGGGGACGCGATCGTCGCCGACGCGGACGGTAACGGGACGGACGACTTCAAGGACGGGCTGGACCTGTCCACCGACCCGGACTTCGCGGCCTTCGGAGCCGACGCCCCGAAGCTCTCGTTCACCTCGGGTGACGACTTCCCCTACAAGGTGACGATCGGCGCCGTCACGTACGACGTGTGGCGGACCGTCGGCGGGAACGGCCCCTGGCGCCAGCGCTACTGGGCGCAGGTCGGCCTCTCCTTCTTCACGCTGCCCGTGCAGTACAACGAGAAGTCGGCGGACTGGGTTCCCTACGACCCGGACACCTGGTACGACGCCGGCGCCCCCCGCTTCGCGAGCGCGGACACGGTGAAGGACGAGATCGCCCCCGGCGCGGCGAACGACGTCCGCTGCACCGCCTGCCACGCCACGGGCTTCACGGCGGAACTCGACGCCACCGGTCAGTACACGTCCGGCTACCAGGAGATCACGATCGGCTGCGAGGCCTGCCACGGCCCCTCCGCGGAGCACGTGGCGAACGGGGGCGACACGTCGCTCGTCCTGAACCCCGCCGACCTCCTGGACGGCTCGCCGAACGGCGTGCTGGCCGCCAGCCTGACCTGCGGCCGGTGCCACATCCGCGGCCACGGCAACGAAGTGGACGGCGGCGGCGACGTGACGCTCTACCCGTGGAACGGCGCGCAGACCTTCCGCCCCGGCGAGACGGACCTCGCGTCGTACTTCACGCCGACCACGAGCGCGGCGGACTTCTGGCGGCACAAGGACAACCCGATGGGCGCCCCGACGCCGGACGACCCGTCGGACGACACCTGGATCGCCGCCCTCGAAGCGGAGATGCAGTTCATCGAGTACATCGCCGGCCCGCACGGCCCGGACAAGCCCTACGACCCGACCTGCTTCAGCTGCCACGACCCGCACTCCCGGGCGCAGCGTCACCAGATCCGGAGTCGGATCCAGTACGACGGCACCACCTTCACCGGCGTCAACCAGGACAACAACAAGCTCTGCCTCGCCTGCCACCACGGCCACGGCGACTGGGCGGGGCTCACGGCCGACGACGTCCAGGGGATCTCGGACACCTCCGCCCCGGACCCCGTCGTGACCGTCGTCCGCGAGCACATGCAGGACCGGGCCGCGATGCCGATCGACGCGGCGAACTACAACCCGGCCGGCACGGGCCTCGGCCGCTGCACGAGCTGCCACATGGTGGCGACGGCCACCTCCGCCTCGGCCGACGAGGACGCCGCGGGCCACCTCCTCGGCGACATCCACGGCCACACCTTCAAGACGGTCATCCCGGTCGTCTCGAAGCTGACGAACCCCGCGGTGGCGAACTCCTGCAGCGTCTGCCACCCGACGGAGGCTGCCGACCCGGCCGCGATCGTGATCGAGGAGTGGGCGACCGACCCGGACGCCGACGGCATCTTCCACGCGAGCGCGCCCGAGAGCTACATGACCGGCGTGGCGAACGCGGGCCGGGACGGCGGTGTGGCCTGCGTCGCCTGTCACACGACGGACGGCTTTCTCGCCGTCCAGGTGAACGGCACCGACCACCACGACCTGACGGACCCGGCGGACGAGACCACGCGGATCGCGATGGTCAAGGAGGGCATCGCCCGCGAGAAGGGCATCACCTGCGAGGCCTGCCACGGCCGGGACCCGGACGGGAACTTCGCCGTCGGCGCCAACCCGCTGCGCTTCCCGAAGGAGGAGCTCTGCGGAAAGTGCCACAACAACCAGACCACGCTGCTCGAGGACTACGTGGCGACGGGCGAGATCGTCCGCCATCCGCAGCGCGAGTTGCTCGCGGGGGTGGACGGCGGCGAGGTGACGGGCGAGACCTACTCGAACGCCTACCACTCGAGGCACAGCTGCGACTGGTGCCACTTCACTTCCATGGGCGGGGACGCGAAGCACGACTTCATGCCGAAGGTGTCGCACTGCACGAACTGCCACGCCGGCATGATCGACTTCGATCGCGGGGCCCGGGCCGACTACGACGGCAGCGGGACCACCGATGGGATCCAGACCGAGATCGACGGCTGCCTGGCGCACCTCCAGGAGGCGATCCTTGGAGCGACGACCAGCACGGGCGCGGTGATCACGTACGTGGCTCCCTACTTCCTCATCGACGGCGACCGGTCGAACACGAGCGCCCTCGACGCCACGGCGGACGCGGCGATCCTCCGGGCGATGTTCAACTACAACTGGGTGAGCTTCGACGCTTCCCGGGGCATCCACAACCCCGAGTACGCGCTCCAGCTGATCCAGAAGAGCTACGTCGAGATCAAGGGCCCGGGCACCTGGCCGGGGACCGTGCGGTAGTGTCCAGGGACCGAAGTTCGTCGACAGT
>JBDLIY010000381.1:0-4281 GCA_039714635.1 Planctomycetota bacterium | reverse complement strand
CGCGCGGGATCGACGTCGTGGCGGGTTCGGCCACGTTCCTCGACCCGCATACGTTCCGCGTGGAGGGACGGGACGGCACGCGGGAGGTGCGCGGCGACGCGATCCTCATCTCCGTCGGGTCGTCCCCCGTCCATCCGGAGGCCATCCCCTTCGACGGCCGCACGATCATGGACAGCGACCAGATCTTCGAGCGGGACGAACTCCCCCGGTCGCTCACCGTCGTCGGCGGCGGCGTGATCGGCAGCGAGTACGCGGCGATCTTCTCCCTCCTTGACGTCGAGGTGACGCTCGTCAACCGGACGCCGGACCTGCTCGGCTTCGTGGACAAGGACATCGTCCGTGAACTCGAGAGATCCCTGCTCGACCGCGAGATGGGGCTCGAACTCGGCGTCGAGATCACGCGGATCGAGAAGACGGACGCCGGCGCGAAGACGACGCTGGCCGACGGCCGGACGATCGAGACCGAGGCGCTGCTCTTCTGCGCCGGGCGCCAGGGCGCGGCGGCCGGCCTCGGCCTCGACGCCGCCGGGCTGGCGGCGAACGCGCGCGGCTGCCTGGAGGTGGACGAGGACTTCCGGACTTCCGTTCCCCACATCTTCGCCGCCGGCGACGTCATCGGCTTCCCGGCCCTCGCCTCCACGAGCCGGGAGCAGGGCCGCGTGGCCGCGTGCCGCGCCTTCGACGAGCCCTGCCGCCCGGTGGAGACGCTGCTCCCCTTCGGCATCTACACGGTGCCCGAGATCGCGACCGTCGGCCCCACGGAGGCGGAGGCGCGTGAGCAGGGGCTCGACATCGTGGTCGGGATCGGCTGCTACGGCGACACCGCCCGGGGCCAGATCATCGGGGACGAGTCAGGGGTGTTGAAGCTGATCGTCGACCGGGCGACGCGGCGGCCGATCGCCGGTCACATGATCGGCACGGGCGCGGCGGAGCTCGTCCACCTGGCCCAGATGGCCATCGCCGCGAAGCTCGAGTACACGTGGTTCATCCGGCAGGTGATGAACTACCCCACCCTCTCCCGCGTCTACAAGCTCGCGGCCTGGGACATCCTCGAGAAGCTGGAAGGCTGAAGACCGGGAGAGTGAAGATTGGGAGACCTACCTTGAACATCGACGCCGGGAAGTTCGACGCCGTGATGTTCGACCTGGACGGGACCCTCCTCGACACGCTCGAGGACCTGGCGGACTCCATGAACGCGGTGCTCGAGGCGCGGGGTCACCCCGTCCATCCCGTCGACGCCTACCGGTACTTCGTGGGCGACGGCATGACGACGCTGATCCGCCGGGCGCTGCCGGAGGACGCGCGGGACGAGGCGACGATCCTGGCCGCGGCCGCGGAGATGCGGGAGGTGTACGCCGCGCGGTGGGACGAGAAGAGCACGTCCTACGGCGGAATCCCGGAGATGCTCGAGGACCTCTCGAGCCAGGGACTCCGGCTCTGCGTCCTCAGCAACAAGCCGGACGCGTTCACGAAGCTGTGCGTAGCGAAGCTCCTCGACGGCGATCGCTTCGAGATCGTGCGGGGCGTGGTCGACGGCGGACCGAAGAAGCCGGACCCCGCGGGGGCGATCGGGATCGCGGCTGAGATGGGGATCCCGACGGAGCGCTTCCTCTATCTGGGCGACACGAACACCGACATGAAGACGGCGAACGGCGCGGGGATGCACGCGATCGGCGCGGCGTGGGGCTTCCGCACGGAGGAGGAACTCGTGGAGTCCGGCGCCCGGGTCGTGATCCATCACCCGTCGGAGCTCGTCGGCCTCCTCTGACGCGATTCCGGTCCGCCATTTTGCCGACCGCGCGAAACCACTACACTCTCGGCGGCCATTTGAGGAGTCCCCCCATGAAGAAGGACGTGCTGCCCGTCGTCTTCGGCGTCGTCGTCTCGACGGTGCTGGCCGGAACCCTGGTCATCGCCGGACTGAAGGCCGGGATCACGCCGGGCGTCAGCCCTCTCGTCATCCTCGTCGCGTGGGGAGTCTTCCGGAAGGCGTCCGCCGGCGGCGGCGGCTCGCGCTTCCTCAACCTGACGCAGGTCGCCGGGTCCGCCGGCATGGCGGTGACCGCCGGCGTGATCTTCGTCGCGCCGCTCGTCCAGATCCTCTACTCGTCGAAGGGTCTCGATTCGCCGCCGGTGGACGTCGTGAACCTGATCGTGCTCTCGATCGCGGGCGCGTTCATCGGCTTCGGCTTCGTCGGCCTGACGGTGAAGAAGTTCCTCTCCGACCCGACGCTCCCGGCGCCGGAGGCCCGCGCCTGCGAGACGATGATCAAGGCCGCGATCTCCGAGAAGGACACGCGGCCGAAGATGGGCCGGTCGCTCTACGCCGGGCTCCTCGCCGGCGCGGTCGGGCCGCTCGTGACGGCCCTCGGCCTCGCGGGCTCGAAGGTGAAGATCTTCGAGCGCGTGCAGGAAGGCGGGGACCGTAGCGCCCTCGTCGGGCTGCCGTTCTCCCCCATCTACATCGGGATCGGCGGCCTGTTGACCCTGGCCACCGGCCTGCTGGTGTTCGGCGGAAGCCTCCTGCGACTCATCGGGGACTGGATCCTCGCCGGTGTGCCCGTCGGCAGCGAGATGGCGGCGACGCTCCCGGAAAACTCGATGCGCTGGGTCGGCGGCGGCGCGATGACGGTCGCGGTCGCGTGGTCCCTCATCCGGTTCTTCCGCGTCAGGCTGCCGATCGGCGGCGAGGAGGAGGACCGCCTGATCGACGTGGACCCGGACCGCCGGAGGCGCCAGATGTACTCGGTGCTGTTCGGCTTCGCCATCCTGCTGGTGTGGCTGGCGACCTCGGGTGCGGCGGCGGGCTTCGCCATCACGATCTCCGTCACGACGATCGTGATGTGCATGCTGATGGTCGCCCTCGGCGCGATCCTCTCCCTGCAGATCGGCAGCTCGGCCTCGCCGGTCTCCGGGACGATCTTCGTGACGACGCTCGTCCTCTGCCTGGCCGCGCTGTTCACGGGCCACAACCGCATCGAGGACGTGCTGATCCTGACGCCGATCCTCGTGGCGGCCTGCGTGGCGGTCTGCACGGCGAACGACTCCAGCCAGGACTACAAGACGCTGCAGCTGTGCGGCGTCCGGGTCCAGGACGGGTTCCTCGCGCAGATCCTCGGCCTGCTCGGGGCCTGCGTCGTCGTGCCGGTCGTGCTCTACGTCGCGCACGAGGCCTACACACTCGGCAGCGACGACCTCGCGGCGCCGCAGGGCCAGATGTTCGCGACGCTGATCGACGGCCTGCTGCTGAACGAGAACCTCCCGTGGACGCCGATCTTCGTGGGTCTCGGGATCGGGGGCCTGGCGGTGCTGGCGGACATCCTGGGCGGAAAGCGCGGGATCCAGCTGCCGGCGATGGCGCTGGCGGTGGGCATCTACCTGCCGGCCTACATCGGGATCGGGATCCTGATCGGCGCGATCGCGCGCCGCCTGGCGGAGGGGCCGAGGACGCCGCAGACGAACGAGTCGATCCTGACGGCGGCGGGCCTGATCACGGGCGCGGCGACCCTGGAGCTGGTGTTCGGCATCCTGATCCTCGGCGTTTCCGGCTTCACGCCGGAGGGCCTGAACCTGTTCGCGGAGAACCCGCTGCCGGCGGCCGTCCCGATGATCGGCGCCGCGATCGGCATCGCGGTGCTGGCGTGGCTGATCTTCGTGAACTCGAAGCCCCGCGAATCCGGTAGTACGGAGGCGTAACCCTTTTTGCCGGATTCGCCGCACGGCGCCGGGACGGGTTATCTTTCACGGTGGTGAGGGAGGGAAACCCATGCGACGGTACGTCCTGATCCTGTCCATCGTGCTCGCTCTGGGCACTCCAACGGTTCTCACCGCGAAGGACTCCGACGACCCGATCGTCGCCGGGGCCCTCGGGAGGAAGCTGGCGACCGCCGTGGCCGCGGCCGGCGGGCTCGACTTCTGGGGCGCGGTCCTCGTGGCGAAGGACGGGGAGATCCTCCTCGCGAAGGGGTACGGAAAGGCGGACTACGCCTCCACCCCGAACACCCCGCGCACGCTGTTCGAGCTGGCGAGCGCGTCGAAGCAGGTGACGGCGGCGGCGATCCTCCACCTCGAACAGAAGCGGAAGCTCGCCGTCACGGACTCGATCTCGAAGCACGTGAAGGGGATCCCCGAAGACAAGCACGCGATCACGATCCACCACCTGCTGACCCACACGTCGGGCCTCTCCGGGAAGCTCGGCGTCCCGTACAACTCCCCCATCTCGAGGAAGGCGTACTTCGAAAAGGTGCTCGCCCCTCCCCCGGTCGCGAAGCCCGGCGAGAA
>JBDLIY010000380.1:0-4282 GCA_039714635.1 Planctomycetota bacterium | reverse complement strand
GGCTTCTCGTCCGGCTGCTCGTCGTCGGGCTTCTCTTCCGGCTGCTCGTCGGCCGGCTTCTCCTCCGCTTCCTTCTCTTCCGCGGCCTCGGCATCGACCACGGAGGTGTCCCACGTGTGGCCGTCCTCGATCTTGTCCTTGGTCCAGATCGAGATCCGCGTGACGCGGATCGGGTCGACGGGGTGCTCGGCGAGCTCGACGTACCGCTCGCCCTGGTGCAGCGGGTCTTCCGAACGGGCGTAGGTCACGGCCTCGTTCCGGATGTCGTCCAGCGGCGCCATGCCCCGGCCGCGCGCCTTCAGGACGGCGGCGAAGATGGTCTGGCGCTTGTTCAGGGAGGGCACCGGGCTCAGGTTGATCGTGAGCTTCTCGATGGCTTCGCCCTCGTCGAAGGCGACGGCGGAGATCATGCCGCGACGGTGCTCGATCCGGTAACGGCCCTTGTCGGGAGCGACGTAACTCTGGTTCTCAGCAGCAGTTGCGTCGTTGAAGTCGTCCGAGTCCTTCGTCGTCTCACCGCCGAACCGGAGCTGGCTGGGTGTGACGAGGTAGAAGAGCGTGTCGTTGTAGGCGCCGGCCTTGGCCTTCGCGATGAAGGCCTCGACGTGCTTCGGCGCGTACTCGGGGTAGAAGCCGACCCAGACCGCGCCGTGGTCGGTTTCGATCAGCGCGACGCGGTCGTCGTCGATCTTCGGGTCGTCGTCGTAGCCGTGCTTCTCCTCCCAGGCCGTATCGGCGGCGACGCGTTCCCGGAGGAGTCGGTAGAGGGGCGTCCGCCGGTCGGGGGAGGGCAGGCGCGCGAGCAGCGTGTCGCCGCACTCCGCCTCGATCCGGTCGAGGGCCGCGATCGCGCCGGCGTAGTCGCGCTTCATCGTGGCGACGTGCGCCATCTGGAAGAGCGCGTGGGCGCGGAAGTCGCTCGAGCCGGAATCGGCGAGTTCACCGAGGGTCGTCGCGTTTCCGAGCGGGGGACGGGCGGAGTAGAGCCGGTACCACTCCTCCTCCTGCGCCTGGCGGCCGAGGAGGTTGAAGAGGACGATGCCGAGGATCAGGACGACGGCGAGGACGCCCAGGCCGACGAGGATCTTGCGATTCTCTTCGACTCTCTCCATGAAGGTGGGCGGGGTCTCTTCGATGGCCGGGACGGGATTCTTCCTGGGGTTCATGTTCGTAACCCTTTGCGCGACAACGACTTAAGGTAGATCAGAGCAAGGGAAACCAACATGGTAACCCAACCCGGTGGGGGAGGTTAGTTCTTTTCGTGGTGGGGGAGCGGCCTCTCAGGCCTCGTCGGGAAGCGGGCAGTACGGGGCCAGGTGGTCCAGCCGGCCGGCGCCCTTCATCAGGTTCCGGGCGATGACCATGCGCTGGACCTCGTTCGTGCCCTCGTAGATCTGCGTGATCTTCGCGTCGCGCATGAACTTCTCGACCGGGTAGTCCTTCAGGTAGCCGTAGCCGCCGAAGACCTGGACCGCCTCCGTCGTGACCTCCATCGCCACGTCCGTGGCGAAGAGCTTCGCCTGGGCCGCCAGCAGGTTGATGTTCCTCGCGCCCCGGTCGATGTTCTTCGCCGAGGCGTAGACGAGGTGCCGCGCGGCCGCCACCTTCGTCGACATGTCCGCGAGCTTGCCCTGCATCTGGCCGTGGGCCGCGAGCGGCTTGCCGAACTGCTGGCGCTTCGTCGCCCAGTGGATCGCGAAGTCGAGGGCGCCCTGGGCGAGGCCGAGCGCCTGGCCCGCCACCCCGGGACGGGCGTGATCGAGCGTCTGCATCGCGTGCTTGAACCCGGCGCCGGCGCGGCCGCCGAGGAGCTGGCTCGCGGGCACGCGGCACCCGTCGAAGCGAGTTTCCGCCACGGGGATGCACCGGATGCCCATCTTGTCCTCGATCTTCACGACCGAGAAACCCTCCGTCTCCTTCTCGACCAGGAACGCGGAAATGCGCCGGGAGCGCGAGTTCGGGTCGGTGACCCCGAAGTAGGAGTAGAGGTCGCAGACGCCGCCGCCCGTCGTCCACTTCTTCTCCCCGTTCAGGACGTACTCGTCGCCGTCCTTCTCGGCGCGGGAGGTCATCGAGCCCGCGTCGGAGCCCGCGTTCTTCTCGGAGAGGCAGAATCCGATCATCTTCCGGCCGGCCGCGATGTCCGGGAGGTACTTCTCCTTCTGCTCCTTCGTGCCTCCGAGGAGGATCGGGAACGAACCGAGCGCGTTGACGGCGAACCCGACACCGATGCTGCCGCAGGCGCGGGCGATCTGCTCGACGACGAGGACGAGGTTCAGGATGGGGGTCTCGCAGCTCGTGCCGCCGAACTCCTCGGGGATCCAGACCTTGAGGAGGCCGGCTTCGCCCATGGCCCGTTGGACCGCCCGGGGGAACTCGCCGCTCCGGTCGTATTCGGCGGCGGCGGGCCGGACGTGCTCGTCGGCGACCGAACGAGCGAGGTCCTGCCAGCGCAGATTCTCCGGGCTGAGGAGCGGGTCGGACATGGGGGAGCCTCCGGATTGAGATCGAGTCGCACCATTCTACGGACGGCGGGGGAGGGAACCGCGATTCGCGTGCTACTCGCAGGTGGTGCCGGCCGAGGGGAGTCGCCTCAAGAGGAAGGCGCGCGGGTATCGGGGGTTTGGGATGAAAGAACCTGTCTCGGTATCCGATAGTCGCCCAGGTACAGCTCGTCGATGTCCGTGCCCGTGAAGCAGCGGACCGCGTCGGCCGGGGTCGTCACGATCGGCTCGCCCCGCACGTTGAACGACGTGTTGAGCACGACCGGCACGCCCGTGATCTCGCCGAAGGCCGTGATCAGGTCGTAGTAGCGCTCGTTCTGCTCGCGGCGGACCGTCTGCACGCGCGCCGTGCCGTCGACATGGGTCACGGCCGGGATGACGTCGCGCTTGTCCGGGTGGACCGCGAAGACCTTCAGCATGAAGGGCGCCTCCGCGCCGCGGGTGTCGAAGTACTCGCCGGCGACCTCCGCCGGGATGGCGGGGGCGAAGGGGCGGAAGCCCTCGCGGAACTTCACGCGCGCGTTCAAGACGTCCTTCATCTCGGCCGTGCGAGGGTCGGCGAGGATCGAGCGGTTGCCCAGCGCGCGGGGACCGTACTCCATCCGGCCCTGGAACCACGCGATGATCTTCCCGGCCGCGATGCTCTCCGCCGCCGCGCGGCAGGGATCGTCGAGGCGTTCGTACTCGAGGCCCTTCTCCTCGATGGCCGCGAGCATCTCGTCGTCCGGGTAGCCCGGGCCGACGGATGCGTTGATCATGCGGTGACGGCCGGTGTTCCCGTTGCCGAGGACCTCGTGCCATACGCGCAGGGCGGAGCCGAGCGCGGCGCCGGCGTCCCCGGCGGACGGCTGGATGTAGAGTTCCGTAAACGGCGTCTCGTGCCGGATGCGGCCGTTCGCCACGCTGTTCAGCGAGACGCCGCCCGCCATCACGAGCCGCGGGCAGTCCGTCAGGTCGTGGAGGATGCCGGCCATCTTCAGAAGGCACTCCTCCGTCACGGCCTGGAGGGCGTACGCCACGTCCTCGTAGACCTCCTCCATGGCGGACTCCGGCTCGCGGGCCGGGCCGAAGCGATCGATGAACCGCTTCGAGTACTTCCGTTCGCGGCCGTAGTGGAAGTCGCACATGTCGAGATCGAGGCGGATCCGCGCGTCGTCGTCGACGGAGAGGATCTTCCGGAAGTCCTCGACGAAGGTCGGGCGGCCGTAGGGGGCGAGGCCCATGACCTTCCCCTCGCCGGAGTTCGGCCGGAAGCCGAGATACTGCGTGACCATCTCCCACAGCTTGCCGATGGAGTGGGGGTAGGTGCTCTTGCGGAGCACCTCGAGCCGGCCGCCCTCGTGGACTTTCGCGAGGACCGAGGTCTCCCACTCGCCGGTGCCGTCCACCGTCATCGCGGCGGCGTCCTCGAAGGGGGAGGGCCAGAAGCTCGACGCGATGTGGTTCGCGTGGTGGTCCAGGAAGTGGAACTCGCCTTCGAAGCCGTACTTCTCTCGCAGGAACTTCGGGAGGTGCTTGAAGCTCCCGTAGATCCCGGGCTGGTGGCTGAAGTACGCGAGCGTCTTCGGGAAGTGCCGGAGGATGTGGAAGAGGAAGGACCAGACGCCCTTCTTCACGTCCCAGTAGAACGCGACGTGGTCCAGGTCCGAGAACTCGATGCCGCCGGCCGCGAGGCACGCGTCGATCGCGTTCTCGGGGAACCCGTAGAAGTGCTTCTGCCGCGTGAAGCGCTCCTCCTCGACGGCGCAGACGATCTCGCCGTCGCGCACGAGGGCCGC
>JBDLIY010000379.1:0-4284 GCA_039714635.1 Planctomycetota bacterium | reverse complement strand
TCTTCGACCGCTTCAACGTCTACGTGAACTACAGTTGGCTCGCGAAGGACGAGGACGGCTTCCTGGACTCCCACCTGATCAACCCGGGCGCCGTCCTGGAGTTCGGCCCGTTCTGGGTCTGGATCGACTTCCTGTTCGGGAAGAACTGCTGGTACCTGAACGACTCGGAGGCCGCGAGCGGCATGGGCGCCGGCGGCACGGACGAGTGGGAGTTCCGGTTCAACCTCAGTTTCGAGTGGTACTTCTGACCGGCTACTTCCAGGACCCTAAGATCCGCGTTCGCACCGGCGTCTCGAGGAGCAGCGTGCAGAGCGCCGTCGAGTAGACACGGCCTCCCGAAGCGCCCCAGGGCCCGGCCGGGTCCCAGGAGCCCTTGTACGAGACCGGATCCATGCGCTGGTGGTCGATGACCGCGGCCACGATGGCCTTCTGCCACTTCTTCCAGCTCCGGCCCCCGACCTCGTACATCGCCCGCGTTCCGAAGTACCAGTAGTAGTGGTCGATCGTGCCCTCGCTCATGTCCCAGACCGGGAGCCGCTTCAGGCACCGCTCCGCCGACTTCCCGATGATCGCCGACTTCCGGGGATCCTCGCCGCAGTGGACCCGCGTCAGGATGCCGATCGCGGTCAGGGCAGCGGACTTGTCCGGCGGCCACCTGTCGAGCATGCCCTCGGGCCGGGCGGGACCGGTGTCGCGGGCGGTGTAGCCGACCCGGCCCGTCTCCGGGTTCGTCGCCTTCTCGATCCAGGCTCTCGCTCCGTCGAACGTCTCCTGGGAGACGCGGAGGCCCGAGCGTTTCGCCGCGAAGAGGGCGCTGACCATCCAGCCGGTCACCGAGGTGTCGTTGTCCTGCGGCCGCACCCCGTACCGCCAGGCAAGGTACGGGTTCTGCGCCTTGCGGATGAAGTCGACGCCGAGCTGGGCGCTCTGACCAAGGTGTGGGGCGCCGGTCTCCCCGTACGCCTCGACCATCGCCAGCGTGGCGATCGCGTGGTTGTAGGTGAAGTGACCGTCCGTCATCGGGCCGAAGCACCCGTCCTCGGCCTGGATCCCCTTCAGGTACTTCAGCCCTTTCCGCATCGTGGTCCGGTGTTCGCCGTGCGTGGGCGTCTGGTCCATGCCCAGGAAGGCGAGGAGGGCCAGGCCCGAGATGCCGGGGTCGTAGAGGGCCTGCCCGGCGCCGTCGTTGACGGGCGGGACCTTGTCGTGCTTCATGAAGTTGTCGCAGTCCCAACCGCCGTCCTCGTCCTGGTGGTCCCTCAGCCAGCCGAGGCCGGCCCGCACGGCGCGCGACGAAGATCTTCCGAGCTTCGCCCACTTCCGGCTCGGGACGTCGGCCCCGGGCGGGTCCGCCTCGCCCCACTCGTCCTCTTCGGGCTTCGGCTTCGCCGCCGCGAGTTTCTTTTCGAGGCGTTTCTGCAGCGCGGTGACCTGCGACCAGCGGTCGAGCATGGCCTTCGCCTTCGCCGGATCCGTCTCGGCGAGGGCCGCGGCCTGCTTCGTCAGTCCGTCCGCCTCTTTCTTCAGGCGGGCCGCGGTCCGGGAGAGGACTCCGATGAGCGCCTTCTGTTCCTCGACGGTCTCCCGGGCGGCCTCCGTCCGTCCGTCCGCCTCCTGGAGCCCGGCGATCTCGCCGAAGTCCGTCGCGGCCTCGGCGATGGAATCGCAGGCGACGTGGAGGAGGGCGAGATCCTCCGGCGTGCCTCCTTCCTTCGGCTCCTGGGCGGCGGCCGCCCCCCAGGCGAGAACCGCGGCGATGACGGCGACGACGAGCGCGAGTCCGAGAATCCGTCCCTTCGAGTGCCCCATGTCGACCTCCCCTGGTGTCATTCCGGACAACTTCGATCGTATCAGGGAACGGCGGTCCGTCGAGGGCCTGAACCCGTGGGCGCCCTGTCCGTTCAGGAAGGCATGAGGGTGAAGACCGCGCTGACATTTCTGATCCTCTTCGCCGCGACCGCGCGGGCGGAGGAGAAGGAGCCGCCGGCTCCCGATCGGTTCCTGCGTGACTGGGTGCAGGGCGGTGCGACCTTCGAGATCACGCCGGAGTACCACCGCCTCTTTCCTCGCTCTCCCCACAAGCGGGACAGCGAGGATTTCGAGGTGGCGGTGAAGTGCTACTTCCTCCGGGAGAAGATCGGCGAGGTGAAGGCAACGGCGCTCGCCACCGAACTCGCGGCGATCCCCCGGGACGGGAAGCGGCCCCTGGAGACGAGGCGCCGGGCGATCCACGTCCTCGGTCGTCTGCGCGTCCCCGACCACGTGCCTCTGCTCATCTCCTTCCTCGACTCGGAGCACGGGGGCCTCCGGGAGGCCGCGATCGCGGCGCTCGGCTTCTTCGGGACGTGCCCCGCCGAGGACGGGTTCCTGGTCTTCGGCGGCCGCGTCCGGAAGGTGGTCTTCCCCGCCGCCCCCGTCCCCGCGGCGACGAAGGCGTTGGTCGCCCGGTTCCGGAAGTTCCGCGACGGGAAGCGGCGCCCGCGCCGCCGGACCGGTCCGGGCCTCCTCGATACGTTCCTGGCGCTGGAGTCCCACGCGAGTGACGAACTCGCCGCGCTGGCGATCGAGACGCTCGCGAGCGGCCCGGCGAAGGTCGGCGGGATCGCGAGTTCGTTTTCGGTCCAGGACCTTCTGGGCGCCAGCGCGGAGGCCGCGAAGCTCAAGCGCCTCGCGAAGCTCCTCCAGAGCGAGAGGTCCGTCGACCGCCGTCTCGGCGCGTGGGCGCTCGGCTGGTCGGCCCGCCGGGAGGCGGTCCCGCTGCTGCTGGCGGCGAGGAAGGACGAGGTCGAGGGCGTGGTCAAGGCGTCGGCCGGGGCGCTGCAACGGCTCGCCGGCGTGGAGAAGCCCGCCGAGGACTACGAGAAGCTTCTGGGCGGGAAGGGCGAGAGGTTCGACCCCGAGAAGGCGAAGCGCTGGCCGCGCAGCGAGCCGGGGATCTGGCGGGTGGGGAGGTGACGCGGGAAGCCGGTCCGTGGAGGGCACACCGGTCCGGCGGGGGTCGTCTGCGGTGAGGCCCGGACGCGGCGAAACCCGTGCGGGAAGGGGAGTTGAGTTGGAGGCGGCACCCGGATTCGAACCGGGGATGACGGATTTGCAATCCGTTGCCTTACCACTTGGCTATGCCGCCCCGCCTGAGCCTGTCTATTGAACCGTTTCAGGGTGCCTGGCACCCAACAAAAACATCCGCGCCGGACACCGCCGAGCCCGGACATCCGGTTACCATGGAGAAGGGGCTTTTCCGGAGGCGATCATGCGTGGAGCGACCCTTCTCATCGGACTCCTGGCACTCCTTCCCCTCGCCTGCGGCGGCGGAGGGAGCAGCGGGGGCAACGGCGGCGGCGATGTGGCCGGCGCGCCCCTCGTCCTCGCGGCCGGCACCGTCGGCCTCGAGCCCGATCCCGACGCCGACTGGACCGACGGGCTCGACACCTCCCGCCTCTGGGCCGTGGAAGTCGACGCCGTCTACGACCTCACCACGCCCCGGGACGAAGAGTTCGCGTTCGACGTCCTCTCCCGCTCGCCCGGGAACACCGGCGGCGTCCGGGTCGCGATCGCTCACGTCCTCGACGGCGAGCACCCTCCCGTCGGCGGGGCCGAGACGCTCGCCGAGGCCGGGATCGTGCCCGCGGCGACCGGGACGACGGTCCGCGACGGCTGGTTCGAGGCCCACGGGGACGGCTTCGCCCGGATCACCCTGCGGGGCCGCGTCGAAAACGACCAGGTGATCGCCGTCGAGACCGAGGACGAGGAGCGGACGAGCACCGCGATCGTCCGGATCCGCATCGGGCCCGAGTCCGAGATCAACCGTGCCCCGGCCGAGGGCGATGAGTACCCGGGGGTCCTCGACGACAAGACGCTCTACTCCAGCGACTCGTGGATGTTCGGGCTGCCGACGATCGCCGTGTCCGGCGACCGGACGAGCGTCGTCTGCTACGAGGGGGACCGCGCCACGCCGCGCAACTACGCTCGCTTCGAGATGCGGTTGCAGCACGAGGCGGCGTCCGGCCTCGTGACCGGCGGCGGGTCGGAAGAGGCCAGCCCGGACTCCGGCCACTGGCGCGACCACGAGATCGCCGCGCTCTACAACGTGCTCGCGCTGGTGAACAGCGGCGGGGACCCGACGGTGCGGCTCTCCTTCGACCGCGGGGCGACGTTCGGACAGACGAAGATCCTCGAGCGGGCCGGGGAGCGGTGGCGGCCGCGGCTCGTGGACATCGCGATGGCCGCGGACTACTCGACCGCGATCGCGTGGTGGCGGTCGAACCGGGACGGATCCACCGAACT
>JBDLIY010000378.1:0-4290 GCA_039714635.1 Planctomycetota bacterium | reverse complement strand
CCGCTGCTGCGCGCCGGCCGGCCGCCTCTCCTGGTGAGCCTGGAGGCGCGGCGGGACTACATGGCCCTCTTGGGCGACTACTCGCTCCGGCGCGGCGCGCCCCGTCCCGGTGAGCCACTGGTCCGGCCCGGTCGGGAGCGCGACGCGATGGAGGCGTTCTTCGACGCGCAGTGGGAGACGACCCTCGCCCTGGTCGCTTCCTGGCGCGAACGGCAGGCACGACGGGCGGATCCGGAGAACGGATAGGCGCCGCGTCAGTCGAGGTCCAGCAGAGCCCGGACCGCCGTCCGGGCCTCCGGGCGGCCATCGGTCTCATGGGCAACGAGACGGCCCTCGGCGTCGGGGTACTTCTCTCTCCCGAAGCGCATCGCCGCCTGCTCTCGCTCGAGCGTCGCGGGATCCGTGAGACTCCATGTCACGTTGACGAACCGGCCGCCGTCCGCCGCCGGGACGACGAGGTCCACCTCGTGGCCATTCGACGCGTAGTAGATCTCCCTCGTCTTCCGCCGCTCGTGGAGGAAAACGAGGTTCTCGAGCCAGGCGCCGCGGTTCGGACCTCCGGTCGTCGCGAACGCCCGGCCGAGCGCGGGATCGATGAGGTGGACCTTCTTCGGATTCTGCGCCTGCTTCCTCACGGATCTCTCGTGTCGGGCCAGGCGTCTCCGCGAATCCGGGAACAACGAGTCGTGCCGAGAGGCCGGGCTACCCGCCCCCGTTCTCCTCGAGCTCCGGCATGCGGAACTTCTCGCCGAGGTAGATCTGGCGGACCAGCTCGTCCTCGACCAGCTCGGAACTCGTGCCGTGCCGCAGGATCCGGCCCTGGTAGATGATGTAGGAGCGGTCCGTGATCGAGAGCGTCTCGCGGACGTTGTGGTCCGTGAGGAGGACACCGATGCCGCGATCCCTCAGCTGCTTCACGATCTCCTGGATGTCCGCGACCGCGATCGGGTCGATGCCGGAGAACGGCTCGTCGAGCAGGATCAGCTTCGGCCGCGTGACCAGGGCCCGCGTGATCTCGAGACGGCGACGCTCCCCGCCGGAGAGGACCGCGGCGTTCGACTTGCGGACGCGGACCAGGCCCAGCTCCTCGAGCAGCGCGTCCATGATCTTCGCGCGCTCCGCCTTGTCCCTCTCCACCAGCTCGAGGACCGCGTTCACGTTCTCCTCGACGGAGAGGCCGCGGAACACCGACGGCTCCTGGGAGAGATAGCCCATCCCGAGACGCGCGCGGCGGTGCATCGGCGCTTTCCCGATGTCGCGGCCGCCGAGGATCACGGAGCCGGCCTCGGGGCGGATCATGCCGACGGTCATGCGGAAGGTGGTGGTCTTGCCCGCGCCGTTCGGCCCGAGGAGGCCGACGATCTCGCCGGGCTTCACGTGGAAGGAGACCTTGTCCACGACGCGGCGCTTGCGGAACGACTTGACCAGCCCCTCGACCTTGAGGAGTTCCATGGCCAGAGTCTATATGTCCGCCCGGAACGGCCGGACACCAAAAAACGATCGCGGAGGACCGCGCGAGCCCACGCCCCGCGTTCTTCGCCCTCCATTGAGATCGGGCCGAAGGCCGGATCTCACCGAAGGCCGGATCTCACCGGATGAACTTGAGTCGGAACTGATCGGTGAGCGGATTCAGCGGCCAGAAGACGAAGAACGCCTTCCCGACGAGGTTCGCCTTCGGGACGAAGGGGCTGTCGAAGTGCTCCGTGTCGACGACGTCGTCCTCGTTCCACACCCGCCAGATCCCGTCCCGGTCCATCTTCGTGACCTCGCCGGGCCCGACCCGCGGCCGCTGGCTCAGGTCCTCGGGGTCCGACCTCCCCTCGTACTCCCACGCGTTCCCGTCGGCGAGCTTCACGCGGTTGAGATTCCACTTCCGGCTGTCCTGGGAGTTGCCGGTGTTATCGCCGAGCATGAAGAACTCGTCTTCCCCGATCTCCCAGGGGGCCGCGCCGTCGCGATTGTAGAAGATGTCCTCCGAGAGCCGGACCTCCGCGAACGTCGCCTCGCCGCCGCGGGCCCCGAACTGCACCAGGTCCTGGCCGGCCCGGGTCAGGATCGGCTCGTACTCGTGGGAGAACGAGCGCCCGCCCACCTCGATGAGGATCGCGTCGTCGACGTTGACCATGACGACGTCCGTGGCGCGGCCCGGATCGAGATTCACGTCCGGCACCGGGTGCTTCTTCCCGTCGGCCAGCAGGTACGACTCGCCCTCGCCGACGGCGAGCACGAGCTCGAACCGGACGCCGTTCTCCTGGAGGTGGAGGAAGACCTCGCCCGGCCCGGCGGCGGTGACCTCCATCGTGAGACGCACGTCGCCGCTCTTCAGGCCGCGGTCGTACGTGCAGTCCGCGGCCTTCACGACGAAGGTGTCGGCGGCGGGACGACTCACGCCGGGTCCCGACAGTTTCCAGGCGTGGCGAAGGCCCTGGGGGCTCAGCTCGCCGGGGAACTTCTCCCGGAACAGCACGTCCTGGATGTGGGGCGGTTTCCGCGCGATCTTCCCGTCGATGAGGATGTCGCCGTCGCGGGTGATCTCGAGGGTCTCGCCCGGCAGGCCGACGAGCCGCTTGATGTAGTTCTTCGAGATGTTCAGCGGGTACTTGAAGACGACGATGTCCCACCGGTCCGGCTCGCCGAGCAGGTACGGGACCTTGAAGACGAGGATCCGGTCTCCGGTCCCGCCGCCGTTGTCGCCGAGCAGCGTCGGGTTCATCGACTCCGTGGGGATCTTGAACGCCTCGATGGCGAACTGGCGGATCACCAGCGCCATCACGATGGCGATCGCGATCGCCTCGACGTTCTCCTTGATCCAGCGTTCCGTCTTCAGGTCCTTCATCCGAGCAGGGCCTCCCGAAGTCTCCGCAGCGCCCGGCCGCGGTGGCTCACGCTCGCCTTCTCATCGGGTGTCGCCTCGCCGAACGTCTTGCCGAGCTCCGGCGAGAAGAACAGCGGGTCGTAGCCGAACCCCTCCGTGCCGCCGGCGTTTCCGACGATCCGCCCCTCGACCTCGCCGCGCACCTCGGTGTGGACACCCTCCGGCGTGGCGAGGACGAGCACGCAGACGAACCGCGCGGTCGGCCGGTCGAGCTCCATCTCTCCGACGGTCCGGAGCAGCTTCGCGTTGTTCGCGTCGTCCGTTCCTTCTACGGAGTAGCGGGCGGAGCGAACCCCCGGCGCTCCATCCAGCGCGTCGACCGCGAGGCCGGAGTCGTCCGCGATCGCCCAGTGGCCGGTGGCCCGGGCGGTCTCGACGGCCTTCTTGCGCGCGTTCTCCTCGAACGTCTCGCCGTCCTCCACGACCTCGGGCGCGTCCACGTCCTCGGCGGTGACGAAGTCGGCGGGGAAGCCCTCGAGGATCGCGCGGATCTCGCGGAGCTTCCCGCGGTTCCGGGAGGCGAGGACGATCGTTCTCTCAGCCATCGGCGAGCGCCTCGTTCTGGAGCGCGGTGACCTCGGCCCCGCCCTTCACGGCGAGAGCCACGAGCGCCTCGTGCTCCTCCGCCGTGAACGGCCGCTGCTCGCCGGTGCCCTGGATCTCGATGAAGCGGCCGTCGCCGGTCATGACGACGTTCATGTCGACCTGGGCGCGCCTGTCCTCCTCGTACGGAAGGTCGAGGCGCGGCTCCCCGTCGATCACGCCGACGGAGACGGCACAGAGCGAATCGGCCAGCGGCCAGCGCCGCAACTCCTTCTCCTTCTCGAGGCCCTTCAGGGCGTCGATGAGCGCCACGTAGGCGCCGGAGATCGCCGCGGTTCGCGTCCCGCCGTCGGCCTGGATCACGTCGCAGTCCGCCCAGAGCGTGCGCTCGCCGAGGGCGCGGAGATCGACGACGCTCCGGAGGCTCCGGCCGATGAGGCGGCTGATCTCGACGTTCCGGCTGTCCGGCCGGCCGCGCGATCCGTCCCGGGCCTTCCGGCTGCCGGTGGAGCCGGGCAGCATCGCGTACTCGCCGGTCACCCAGCCCTTGCCCTTGCCCACGAGCCAGCCGGGGAGGCCCGGCTCGACGCAGACCGTGCAGAGCACGACCGTGTTCCCCCACCGGGTCAGCACGGAGCCGGCGGCGGAGTCGGTGTAGCGCCGCGTGAACGACACGGGGCGGAGTTCGTCGGGGGATCGTCCATCGGGACGCATGGGGAAGTCCTTTCGAGGCAGATGTCCCGCGGATGATAGGCAGGGCCCCGGATCGGCCCAATCTATTTCGGCATTTCGGCTTCCGCCGCCTCGACGAGGAGGACCAGCCGGTCGCGCCGCCCCTCGACCGGCGTCGGGGCGGGCAGACCGGTGACGAG
>JBDLIY010000377.1:0-4306 GCA_039714635.1 Planctomycetota bacterium | reverse complement strand
GTCCTCCCGTCGCAGTCGGGCCAACGCCTCCGACTCCCGGGTCATGAGTCCGGCCTCGTCCTTCCCGAGGGACAGGAGAAACTCCTCCGGCCGGACGCCCCTCAGGTCGAGCAACACCGGCGCGACCCCGGCCCGGCCCGCGACGATCCCGCCGCGGCTCTGGCGCGCGTGCACGACGTCCGGGGCGAACTTCCGGAGCACCCTCGCGAGCCTGCGCGCCGCCGGGCCGTACCGGCGATGCCGCGGCGCATGGGTCAGGACCGTCAGCGCGCCGCCGGCCGCGTCCATCGCCGCCGCGAGCGCGTCCCGCCAGGGCCGCGGTGTGAGCCGGCGTCGCGGAGAGGTCAGGACGAACAGGTGGACCTCGTGGCCGCGCTCCCGGAGCTTCCGGAGGAGGGGAAACGTCTGCGAGGCGACGACCGGGGAGCGGATCTCGCCGTAGAGCACGAGGGCGATCCTCACGGCAGGACCTCTCTCAGCCCGGCGACCATTTCGTCGAGGCACCGCGCGAAGTCGTGCCGCTCCTCCACCGTCCGCCGGGCCTCCCTCGCGCGCCCGGCCGCGGCGTCGGGATCGGCGAGGGTCTCGGCGATCGCGTCGGCCAGCGCCTCCGGATCGTCCGGCTCCTCCAGGCGGCCGGACCGCCCGTCCTCGATCAGCTCCGGGATGCCCGAGAGGCGCGTGGAGACGACCGGAACGCCGGCGGCCATCGCCTCCATGAGGGAGACCGGGATGCCGTCGAGGTCCCCGTTCGACGCCGTCGTGCAGGCGAGGACAAAGAGATCCGCGCCGTCCAGCCGCTCGATCACGCGGTCCGGCGACTCCGCCCCGGCGAACTCCACGAGGGCTTCGAGGTCGAACTCCCGGACGAGGGCTTCGAGCCGGGACCGCTCCGGCCCCTCGCCGACGATGACGAGGCGGAAGGGAAAATCCCGGTCCCGCAGGATCGCCGCGGCCCGTATCAGGAGGTGATGTCCTTTCTTCTCACGCAGCGCGGCGACGGAGAGCAAGGCGGCGGTCTCTCCGGCCGGCCGCGGCTCCCGGAACCGAAATCGGTCGAGGTCGATCCCCTGGCGGACGACCCGCAGGTTCGGCGCGTCTTCGATGCCCGCCATGGAAAGCGTCAGCCGCCGGTCGAACTCCGAGATGGAGAAGAACCGGTCCGCGTCGCGCAGCTTGTCCCGGATCAGATAGGGGTTGTAGGCCGTGTGGTTCGTCACCGAGAACGGGACGTCCGCCAGGCGCGCCGCGACCCACGCGACCGTCGAGGCGGCGTCGACGAACTGGGCGTGCAGGTGGACTCCCCCTCCCCGGCCCCGTTCTCTCCGGATCCGGCGCGCCAGCGCCGCCCCCTGCATCAACTGCACAAGGCCCCGCAGCCGGCACCGGAACGCCTGGTCCCGGTACCGGGCGAAGGCGACGCGGCGGAGCAGATCGAGCGTCCGCCACGGCCGGCGGAGGAGCCAGCCGAAAAACGCCCCCACGGGCGTCCGGGGAAGCACCTCCACCGGAATCCCGGCGTCCGCTCCACCCCGCGCGGGACGGCAGGCGATCACGAAGACGTCGAGGCCGGCCCGGGCCAGCCCCGCGACCTCCGCCCTCGTGAAGGTCTGCGTGGGAACCGGGAACTCGTACGCGACGTACGCGAGCCGGCCGACCGGTTCCCTGGCGTCTTCCATGCTTGCGCGCAGCATAGTCAAGGGCCGTCCTCCCGCCAAGGCGGGGCCGCGCACCGAAACGCTTGGCCGCCGAAATGGCCGGTGATAGACTTCCCCGTTGATCGTCCATATCCCTTTGAAAATCCTGAACTTGCAGGAGATTTCTCCCGATGCTTCCCTACCGGGCCCGCCGGGCTCTCCCGTTCCTGCTGATCCTCCTCGTCCTGCCGCTGACGGGGGTTCTCCTCCCGGTCCGCGCGCAGGAAGAGGCCCCCGACGTCCCCGCCGAGGTCCGCATCCTCCTGAAGGCGATGGCGAAGGCCGACGGCCCCTCGCTCTGGCGGCTCTCCGACCGCGTGGCCGAACTCGGTCCACGCGCCGTCGAGCCCCTGCGGGAGGCGCTCCCGGGCCTCGAACCGAAGGTGCGACTCGCGGCCGCCGCCGCCCTCGTGGAACTCGGTGAGGAGACGATCGGCGTCGGAGAGATCGTCGCGGTGGCGAAGGACCGGGAGAAGGTGCCCGGGGACGTGCGGATCGCGGCCATCGATCTGCTGGCCGTAGAGGGCAGCGCGGACTCGGAGGAGGCGATCCTCTCGATGCTGGACGACGCCTTCGACCCGCGTGTCCGGATCGCGCTCGCGCGCACGCTGTGGGTCCTCACGAAGGGCCTGCGGGCGAAGAACGAACTGAAGGCCGTCCTCGAGGCCGACGACCCGGACGTGCGGATCGAGGGAGCGCTGGCGCTGGCGGAGATCGGCGACACCGAGACGGTCTACTCCATCCTCGCCTCCATCCAGAACGAGCCCACGGCCCGCGGCCGCCTGGCCGCCGCGCTGCTGGACCGGGCCCGTTGGAAGAAGATCGCCTGGCGCAGCCTCCGGGAGGGCGGACGCAAGGGAGGCGTCGAGTACTCGGACGAGCTCCTTCTCCGGCTGGTCGCCTACATCCGCGAGGTCTACATCGACTCCCCGGACCTGGAGGACGGGGAACTGCTGCAGGCCGCCGCCCACGGCATGATGGAGGCGCTCGACCGCCCCTCGGTCTACTGGGACCCCGCGGAGCGTTTCGCGTGGTTCGAGGACCTCGACGGCAAGTACGGGGGGATCGGCTCCTATGTCGACGTCGTGAACGACATCTTCACGGTGACGCGCCCGATGTTCGGCGGCCCGGCCTACCGGGTCGGCCTCCGGCCCGGCGACCAGATCCTCTCCGTCGACGGCTGGGAGACGACCGGGCGATCGACCACGGAGGTCGTGAAGAAGCTGCGGGGCGAGCCCGGGACGAAGGTCATCGTCTCCGTGTTCCGCAAGGGTTGGGAGAAGACCCGGGACTTCGAACTGGAACGGGCGCGGATCCAGGTCCCGAGCGTCGTGACGCAGCGCCTGCCCGGCGGGATCGGATACCTGTCTCTCTCCACGTTCGGCACGGAGTCAGCGGAGGAGACGGAGCTGGCCCTGACCGAACTCGAGTCGAAGGACGGAGGGATCAAGGTCCTCGTCCTCGACCTCCGGAACAACCTCGGCGGACTGATGTCGGCCGCGGAGCGGATCGCGGACCTCTTCCTTCCGAAGGGCAAACTCATCGTCTACTCCGCGGGCCGCAACGCCCGCGTCGCCCCCCGCCGGGAAGCGAAGGCCCGGAACGACGATCCGCGGACGTATCCCCTGATCATCCTCGTGAACGGGCACTCCGCCAGCGCCTCCGAGATCCTCGCCGGCAGCCTCCAGCACCACCGCCGCGCGACGGTCGTCGGCATGCGGACGTACGGCAAGGGGTCCGTCCAGAACGTCTTCCCCCTCTTCGTCTCCCCGCCGGCCGAGCCCTGGGAGGACACGAACCGGAACCGGAAGTGGGACAAGGCCGAGCGTTTCGTCGACGAGAGCGGGAACGGGAAGTGGGAGCCCGGCGAGGAGTACCTCGATCGCAACCGGAACGGGAAGTGGGACGACGCCGAGCCCTTCTCCGACGAGAACGGGAACGGGGCGTTCGACTACCCCGCGGCCAAGATCACCATCGCCCGGTACTACCTGCCGGACGGCACGCCGGTCCACCGCGAGAAGCGGGTGGTCAACGGCGCGATCCACTGGATCGGCGGCATCAACCCGGACGCCTGGGTGGACGCCGCGGGGATCGACGGCTGGAAGAACGAGGCACTCCGCCAGCTCGAGGAGAAGCGGGTCTTCGACGAGTACCTCGAACGCCGTTATCCGGAGGACATGGCGAAGTTCCGCGAGCTCGCCACCAACGACGGAGGGTCCCCGGCCGGCTACCCCGGGTTCACGGAGTTCTTCGCGTCTCTCGACACGAAGCTCGACGAGGCGGATGTCTGGTGGTGGCTGCGCGAGAAGACCCGTGAGCGGGTCGGGAACGACCTCGGCCGCGAACTCATCGCCGACTACGTCCGTGACCAGCAACTCCAGGTGGCTCTCCTCCGCGCCCTCGCGGCGATCGGTACGGACCCGAAGACGGTCGCGGAGTACGGCATCTTCGCTTCGAAGCAGTTCCCCGAGGTGCCGGAGGACATCCGTCTCGCCGGCGATGTCCCCGGCGAGAAGGAGAAGCCCGAGGGGCGGTGACCGGACGCCGATGAAGCTGATCATCCAGATCCCCTGTCTGAGCGAGGAGGCGACCCTCCCGGCCGTGATCCG
>JBDLIY010000376.1:0-4310 GCA_039714635.1 Planctomycetota bacterium | reverse complement strand
CGTGGGCGTGCACGCCTCCCGCACCACGTTCATCGCCGGGAACTCCGCCCGGATGGCGGCCCTCGAGGCGCGGGAGAAGCTCCTCGCCGCCGCCGCCGCGAAGCTCGGCGTCGACCCGGCGACGCTCGACATCCGGCAGGGCGTCGTGGTCAACGACGCGGACGGCGAGGCGATCGTCGACCTCGCGCGCGTGATCCGCGGCCTGCACTTCACCGAGAAGAGCGAGGTCATCGTCACGCACGCCTACTACGAGCCGCCGAGCGTGATGCAGGACCGGGACTTCAAGGGCGACGTCAGCGCGTCCTACGCCTTCGGCACCCAGGTGGCGGAGGTCGAGGTCGACACGCGGACCGGCGTCGTCACGGTGCTCAGGATGACCGCCGCCCACGACATCGGGCGCGTCATCAACCGGATGGGCGCGGAGGGGCAGGTGCAGGGAGGCCTCGCGATGGGGCTCGGCTACGCGCTGACCGAGGAGCTGATCGTGAAGGACGGGAAGGTCCTGAACCCGTCCTTCCGCGAGTACAAGCTCATCACTTCGCCGGAGGTTCCGCCGTCCGACATCTCCTTCATCGAGACGATGGACCCGGAGGGGCCGTTCGGCGCGAAGGGCATCGGCGAGGCGCCGGCGATCTGCACGGCGGCGGCCGTCGCCAACGCGGTGCGCCACGCGACGGGCGGGGAGTTCCGCGAGCTGCCGATGAACCCGGAGCGCGTGTGGGCGGAGCTCAACGGATGAGGCCGCGCACCGTCCTGTCCATGGAGCAGGCGCTGAGCCTCTCCTACGGGACCTTGCGCTTCGCCCAGCTCGGCTGGCGCGTGATCCGGCTGGAGTCGGCGCCGCGTCCGGGCCAGAAGACGCCCGGGGATCCGAACCGCTACGTCGGCCGCGAGGCCGCCGGGCCGGACCGGCGGAGCTACTACCTCGCGCCGAACGTGGGGAAGGAAGCGATCGCGCTGGATCTGAAGAGCGAGGAGGGAAAGGAACTCCTGCTCCGGATCGTTCGGGAGTTGCCGGTGGATGTGTTCGGGGCGAACACACTGCCGGCGAGGTACGAGCAGTTGGGGATCGACTACCCGACGCTCAAGGCCGCGAACGAGCGCCTGGTATGGGTGGGCGTCTCGGCCATGGGCCCCGACTACCCGACCTTCCCCGGCTACGACCCCGCGCTCCAGTCGATGCTCGGCTACATGGACCTGACCGGCGACCCCGACGGCCCGCCGATGCTGATGGGCGTCCCGATGATCGACCTGAAGGCCGGCGACGAGGTCTTCGCCCAGACGATGCTCGCGCTGGCCGAGCAGGCGGAGACGGGGGAGGGGAAGCGGATCGACGTCTCGATGGCGCGGTCCGCGGCGTCCTGGCTGCACACGACGCTGCCGCTCCTCGACCTGGGCGCCGAGCCGAAAGACGTCCGCCGCAGCGGGAACGAGCACCGCGAGTTCGTTCCGGTGAACGTCTACGCCACGGCGGACGGCTGGGTGTATCTCGCCATCGGGAACGACGTGCAGTGGGCCCGCTTCGTCTCGATCGACGCGTTCTCATCCCTGGCAAGCGAACAACGGGAATCGAACGAGGGACGCAAGGCCGACCGGAAGGCGCTGCGGGAGGAGATCGGCGCGCTGCTGAAGACCATGCCGACCGGGGAGATCCTGCCGGCGCTGCAGCAGGCCGGCCTCGTGGCGACCGGCGTCCACTCGATCGCCGACGTCCGGGAGATGCCGGGGGTGGCGGAGTACCTGACCCGGACGGAGCTTCCCGACGGACGGGAGGTCCGGCTGCCGCCGACGGCCGTCGAAACGGGGCGGAACGAGTACCCGATCTCGCCGAAATACGGAGAGCACACCCGGGCGGTGCTGCTCGAGGCTGGTCTCGAGGACGCCGAGATCGACGACCTCGTCGATCGGGGGGTGGTCCGATGATCTCCGACGCGATGCGCGAGATGCTGGCGACCGGATCGGCCATCCGCAAGATGTGGACGGAGGGCCGTCGCCTGAAGGAGATGCACGGCGCGGACCAGGTCGCCGACATGACTCTCGGCAACCCCGCCGCGCCGCCGCCGGCGGAGTTCACGGCGGCGTTCGACGCGGTCGTGGCCGACCCCCCGGCCGACCTCCACCGCTACACGCCGAACGCGGGTCACCCGGAGTTCACCGCCGCGGTCGCCGCGCACCTCGACGAGTCGCACCTTCTGCCCGGCGCCGGCCCCGAGCACATGATCGCCACCTGCGGCGCGAGCGCGGCGATCAACATCACGCTGCGCGCCGTGATGGCCCCCGGCGAGGAGGTGCTGATCCTCTCGCCGTATTTCCCGGACTACCCGGCGCACGTGACGAACCATGGCGGCGTGCCGGTCCTCGTCGAGACGACGCCGGACTTCCTGCCGGACCTGGCGGCGATCGAGGCCGCGATCACGGAGCGCACCCGGGTCCTGATCCTGAACCACCCGAACAATCCCGCGGGGCGGCTCTACCCGATCGAGGTCCTGTCGGAGATCGCCGATCTGCTCCGCGAGAAGAGCGCCGCGCACGGCCGCCCGATCTGGCTCTTGTCGGACGAGCCGTACCGGGAGTACGTCTTCACGGAGGACCGCTTCGTCAGTCCGGCGCGGCTGTACGAGCACGGCGTGATGGCGTACTCCTGGTCGAAGTCGCTTTCCCTGCCCGGCGAGCGGATCGGCTACGCGGCGGTGAACCCCAACTGTCCGGGCGCGGGGGAGTTCGCGGCGGCGGCGTCGCTGGCGAACCGGATCCTCGGCTTCACGAACGCGCCGTCGCTGTGGCAGCGGGTGGTGGCGCGGTGTCCGGGGGCGTGTGTGGACCTGGAGCCGTTCCGCCGCCGCCGGCGGATGCTCATCGACGCGTTGGGGGCGAAGGGTTACGCGTTGACGGAGCCGGAGGGCACGTTCTACGTCTTCCCGCAGACGCCGGGGGGTGACGACGAGCGTTTCGCGCGCAGCGCGATGGAGAACCTGCTGCTGGTGGTCCCCGGCGGCCCCTTCGGCCGGCCGGGCTACTTCCGCCTGGCGTTCTGCACGGACGACGCGAACGTGGAGCAGGCGGTGGCGCGGTTGCCGTAGGGGGAATCCGTCGCGCTCCTGAGGCTGATGGATTGTGACTCTTCGGCTTGACCTACTGCGGAGCCGGACGACGTTGTCGCCCGATCGCCAGCAAGTTTTTCTGAACTACCTCGCGTCAGTGCCGACATGCCGGTTCCACGCCTCGATGATGTCCCGGTGCAGGGGGACGTTCTCGATCATCGTCTCCCGGTACTCCTCTCGTGAATGCGCGCGCATGTCGAGAATCACCAGCCGGCCACCCGGCCTGAGAACCCGTGCCGCTTCGGCCAGGGCGCGCCCGCGCACCCGCTCGGTCTCGGGCACGCCGGCGCCCTCGAGGGTCTCCGGGACCAGCTTGGCGCGGGTGACGAAGTGGCTGACTTCGAGCAGGTCCTGGAGCACGACCGCCGGGTCGGCGCCCGATTCGTGGAGCGTGCCGAGCAGGCCGAGCGCCTCGGACGCCCGGCCGCCCATCACCGCCTCGAAGAGGTCGAAGACCTGGGCCCGGTCGGCCAGGCCGAGCATGGCGCGCACGCCCCCGGCCTCGACCCGGCCGGCGCCGCCGAGCGCGATCGCCCGGTCGCGCAGGGACAGCCCGGCGCGCACCGAGCCGTCGGCCGCGCGCGCGGTCATGGCCAGCGCCTCCTCGGCGATGGCGACGCCTTCGAGCTTGGCAATCTTTGCGAAGTGAGCGGCCAGCTCGTCCCGGTCGAGCCGGCGCAGGTCGAAGCGCTGGCAGCGCGAGAGCACGGTCACCGGGACCTTGCGCACCTCGGTGGTGGCGAAGATGAAGACCACGTGCTCCGGCGGCTCCTCCAGGGTCTTGAGCAGGCCGTTGAAGGCCTGGCGCGAGAGCATGTGCACCTCGTCGACGATGTAGACCTTGGTGCGCGCCTGGACCGGGCGGTAGCGCACGCTCTCGATCAGCTCGCGGATATCGTCGATGCCGGTGCGGCTGGCCGCGTCCATCTCGATCACGTCGACGTGGCGGTCCTCGGCGATGGCGAGGCAGTTCTCGCAGACCCCGCAGGGCTCGGGCGTGGGTGCGGTGCCGGTGCCGTCGGCCCCGACGCAGTTGAGCGCGCGCGCGATGATCCGCGCGGTCGTGGTCTTGCCCACCCCGCGCACGCCGGTCAGGATGAAGGCCTGGGCCATGCGCCCGCTTTTCAGCGCGTTGGTGAGCGTGCGCACGGCGGCGTCCTGGCCGATCAACTCGGCGAAACGCGCCGGCCGGTACTTGCGCGCCAGGAC
>JBDLIY010000375.1:0-4322 GCA_039714635.1 Planctomycetota bacterium | reverse complement strand
CGCCGAGGCCGAATAGTCCTCCGGCGCCGTTCGGGCCCGGTGGTATCCTCCGGGCTTCCACTCCGGGAACGGGGTAACAATCGGGGTCTGACCCCGAATAGCAGAACGAGGGACCGCAACGCCATGTACGAAGACCTCATCGAGCGCGTGAAGGAGCTCACCGAGCGGCTGACCCACGTCAAGGACTGTCTTTGACCTCGACGGCAAGAGGGATCAACTCGCGAAGCTCGAGAAAGTCATGGCGAAGCCCGGCTTCTGGGACAACCAGGAGCAGGCGCGCGAAACCGTCACCGAACTGAAGACGCTCAAGGCCGTCATCGACCCGTGGACCGAAGAGGCCGCGGCCCTCGAGGACGCCGGAATCCTGCTCGAAGTCGCGGACGAGGAGGGCGATGAGAGCGCCCGGTCCGAGCTCGAGATCGAAGTCGCCGACCTCGAACACCGCGTCGACGGCCTCGAGTTCAAGTCGACGATGGCGGACCCCGCCGACGCGCTCAACTGCTACCTCTCCATCCACGCCGGCGCCGGCGGCACCGACGCCTGCGACTGGGCGGAGATGATGCTCCGGCTCTACTCGCGGTACGCCGAGCGGAACGACTTCGAGGTCGAGCTGATCGACCGGATGGCATCCGAGGAGGCCGGGATCCGGCGGGCGACGCTGCTCGTCAAGGGCGCCTACGCCACCGGCTACCTCCGCGCCGAGATCGGGGTCCACCGGCTCGTGCGGCTCTCGCCGTTCGACGCGGCGCACCGGCGGCAGACGAGTTTCGCCTCCGTCGACGTCGTCCCCGAGGTGAAGGACGCCGACATCGAGGTCAACGAGGCCGACCTCAAGATCGACACGTTCCGGGCCGGCGGGGCGGGCGGCCAGCACGTCAACGTCACCGACTCCGCGGTGCGGATCACGCACCTTCCGACCGGCGTCGTCAGCCAGTGCCAGAACGAGCGCAGCCAGCACAAGAACAAGAAGCAGGCCATGAACCTGCTGAAGGCGAAGCTCTACCAGATCCGCGAGCAGGAGAAGCGGGACGAACTGAAGAAGATGTACGGCGAGAAGGGCGAGATCGCGTGGGGCTACCAGATCCGCTCCTACGTGCTCCATCCGTACAAGCAGGTGAAGGACCTCCGCACCGGGCTCGAGTCGTCCAACGTGGACCGGGTGCTGGACGGCGAGATCGACGACTTCATCGAGGCGTATCTCCGCAGCCGGATCGGCGGGGACCAGAAGTAGCAGGGGGCGGATGATGGCGAAGCGGCGGGCGATCGTCTCGGTCGCGGACAAGACCGGCATCGAGGACTTCGCGCGGGCGCTGGTCGAGGAGGGCTTCGAGATCCTCTCCACCGGCGGCACGGCCAGAAAGCTCACGGAGGCGGGGGTCCCCGTCACGCCGGTCGAGCAGGTCACGGGCTTCCCGGAGATGATGGACGGCCGGGTGAAGACGCTCCACCCGATGATCCACGGCGCGATCCTCGGCCGGCCGGCCGACCCGGGTCACGCGGGGGCGATGGCCGAGGCGGGGATGATCCCGATCGAGGTCGTCTGCGTCGGCTTCTACCTCTTCAAGGAGACGATCGCCCGCGGCGACGCGACGCGCGAGGAGGCGATCGAGCAGATCGACATCGGCGGACCGTGCATGGTCCGCGCTTCGGCGAAGAACCACGAGACGGTGTACGTCGTGACCGAGCCGGACCAGTACGACGACGTGCTGGCGGCGCTGCGGACGGGGGAGGGCGCGGTCGAGCTTCGGAAGCGCCTGGCCCGGGCGGCCTACGCGAAGACGTCGGCCTACGACGCCGCGATCGCCACGTACCTGGAGAAGACGGACGGGGAGTGATGCGCGTCGTCCTGGCCATCCTGCTGATCCTCGGCGTGGCGGCGCTGGCGTGGGTGACGTTCTCCGGTGGCGGCGCGGAGGGGCCGGAGCCTGTGGAGCCCCGGCCGGAGGACGAGTCTGGCACAGGCGTTCGGGAAACTGTCCGAACGGAGTCTGACTCACCTGTTCGGCCGGTACCGGAGGAGCCCCGGGAGGAGATCCCTGCCTACCCGTGGGTCGAGCCGGAGTGGAAGACCGCGATGGCGGACGCCCTCTCGCGGGAAAAACTGACCCTCGACCTGAAGGACGCCGATCTCGAGACCGTGCTCACGGCGCTCTCCGGGCAGCTGATCTGGCACGTCTCGGCACCGGCGATCCCGGCCCCGGGCCGGAAGTTCGAGATGTCGTACGCCGACACCGATGCCATGCGCGTGCTCCGGAACCTGGCTTCGGTCCTCGGCGCCAAAGTGTGCCTCCGGCCCTCCGGGATCGAGTTCATTCCCTTCGGCGTCGAGCCCGATTGGGGGGACGACGAGATCTACCTCGCCGGCCTCGAGCGCGCGAGGGCGGTCCTCGACGCCGGGGGACCGAAGGCCGCGCCCGTCGCGAAGCTCCTCCCCGTCGGGTTCGACGGCGTCGTACTCAGGAAGATCCTGCCCGACATCGGCAACCGTCTGGGCATCTCCGTCGAGATCGACCCCCGCGTGACCCTGGAGCAACGGATGACCCGCGTCACGCTGCGGACGGAGACGATGACCGCGGCCCGCGTCCTCGACGACGTCACCGCCGCGGCGCGGCTCACCTGGGCGGCGGAGGAGCGACGGATCCTCGTCACCTTCGACGACCGCGCCCGGGCGATCCGTGGCGAGCGGGAGCGGGCGAAGGCGAACGCCGCGACGGAGGTCGAACTGGCCGTGAAGGGTCGGCCCCTCGCCTTCGTGGCCGAAGAGATCCGTCGCCAGGTCGGCGTCCCGGTCGTGGTCGACCGCGAACTCTGGGAGCCGAACCACCCCCGAATCACCCTTCGGACCGGTCCCGAGCCCCTCGGGAAGCTCCTGCGGAAGCTGGCGAAGGCGATCCCCGCCCGATTCCTGATCCGGGGCGAGGCGATCTACCTGATTCCGCCCGCCGGACGGTGACCTGCAAATCGGGGTCTGACCCCGATTTGCAGATTCGGGCGGTGGACGAAAGTTGGGTCGCCGCCGATATTTACTTCTAGAATGCGAACCTGGATCGGGGCCCGTGCCCGACGAGCGCGTTGCTCGCGGGACGAGGCCGGAAGCGAGTCCGGTCCGGAGAGTCTGCCCACCCTGCCGGGAGTTCAGGCAGCTGTGCAGGCTTTCCCGACCCGACGAGTCCCTCACGCGACGGTCGATTCTTCGACCGCCGGATCCGTGACGGCAATCCCCGGCGTCACCGCCGGTTTCCCGCATCTCCCTGATCCCCAGACAGAATCCGTACTCGATTCGACGATGTCGATCGATCAGGAGGCAAGTTGAACCCCAGATTCACCGCACCGCCGGAGAGCGACATGCTCCGGTGCCAGGAAGACATCGGTTACCTCTTCCGCCGGGAGGGCCTGCTCCGCAAGGCGCTGACCCACTCGTCCGTCAAGGACGACAAACACCCCAGCAACGAACGGCTCGAGTTCCTCGGCGACGCCATCCTCGGGATGGTCATCTCCGAATACCTGTTCTCGATGCTGCCCCACAACGACGAGGGCGACCTCACGAAGGTGAAGTCCGTCGTGGTCTCGTCCCAGTCCCTCTCCCGGCTCGGCCTGGAGCTCGGCCTGGACAAGTATCTGCTCATCGGGAAGGGCATCCGCCTGAAGAAGGAGATCCCGAGATCCCTCATCGCGAACGTGGTGGAGGCCGTCATCGCGGCCGTCTACCTCGACCGCGGGATGGAAGCCGCCCGCCACTTCGTCCTCGACCATCTCCACGCCTACGTGGAGGAGGTGCTCGCGGACGAGCACGTGGAGAAGAACTACAAGTCGCTGCTCCAGCAGTGCGCCCAGAAGGAACTCTCCGGCACGCCCGTCTACCGCGTCGTCGGCGAGCGGGGGCCGGACCACTCGAAGTCGTTCCGCGTCGCGGCCGTCGTGAACGGCCGCGAGTTCCCGATCGGGACCGGTGCCTCGAAGAAGGAGGCCGAGCAGGAAGCGGCCAAGATCGCGCTGCTGGCCATCGAGAAGGGCAGCGGCCGGCCGAAGCGGAAGCCTCGCCGCGAGACGAACGGCAACGGCCGGGCGACTTCCCGCCGCAAGAAGGACCGGCCCCGCACCGAGGAGCGGAAAGAGGACGAGCCGCGTCGGCGGAAGTCGGAGTCCCGGAAGTCGGAGTCCCGGAAGTCGGAGTCCCGGAAGTCGGAGTCCCGGAAGTCGGAGTCCCGGAAGTCGGAGTCCCGGAAGTCGGAGTCCCGGAAGAAGCCCGAGCCGCGGAAGTCGGAGGAACGCCGGAAGCCCGAGTCCCGGAAGAAAGCCACGCCGCGCCGGAAGCCCGCCGC
>JBDLIY010000374.1:0-4324 GCA_039714635.1 Planctomycetota bacterium | reverse complement strand
GAGAGCCAGTCGGCGATCGGTTCGTTGAACGCCCCGAGGATGCGCGGGCTGTCCGGGTCGCCGGAGCGGCGGCGCAGCAGGTCCTCGGCCTCCTCCCGTCCGTCGCGGCCGAAGTAGGTGTGGAGGAGGTAGACCATCGCCCAGAGGTGCCGGCCCTCCTCGACGTTCACCTGGAAGAGGTTGCGGCAGTCGTAGAGGCTGGGTGCGGTCGACCCCAGCATGCGCTGCTGCTCGACGGAGGCCGGCTCGGTGTCGCCCTGGGTGACGATCAGGCGGCGGAGCACGCCGCGGTACTCGCCGGGGACGGTCTGCCACGCGTCCTCGCCCATGTGGTCGCCGAAGCCGACCTTGCGGTCCTCGACCGGGTCGGACAGGAAGATCCCCCACCGGTAGTCGGGCATCTTCACGTAGTCGAAGTTCGCCCAGCCCTCGCGGGTGACGGAGATCGCCGTCCGGAGGAAGACGTCGTCCTCCTGGAAGCCCTCCGGCCCCATGGACTTCCACCAGTCGATGTAGGCGGGCCGCCACTGCTCCAGCGCGCGCATGAGACGCCGGTCGTCCGAAAGGCCCACGTTGTTCGGGATGGCGGCGTTCAGGTCGATCCTGGACATCGATCAAGTCCTTTTCCAGTCAAACGAAGGCCGCTCGGGGCGACCGTAGCAGGTGAGCGCGCCCGTCTCGCCGACGGCGTTCGGGCGCACGAAGATCCAGTTCTGCCAGGCGGAGAGGCGGCCGAAGATCTTGGTCTCCATCGTCTCCGGCCCGGCGAAGCGCAGGTTCGCCTCCATCCCCGTCAGCGCGTCCGGGGAGAGGCTCGCCCGCTCCTCCACGGCGATGCGGACCTCCTCCTCCCAGTCGATGTCGTCGGGGGCGAAAGTCACGAGCCCCATCTCCTCCGCGGCCCGCGGCTCGATCGGGCCGTCGGTGCCGAGGACTTCCTCCACCCGTCCGGGCTCGCCGAGGAAGCGCGTCTGGAGGCGCGTCAGGCCGTTCGACATCGGGTACGGACCGCCGTTCATGGCGGAGAGCGCGATCGTGACGGGCTCGTCCGCCTCCATGTCGTCGAGCATGTAGCTGCGGTCGCAGGCGAGGGCCAGCTCGAACAGCGTCCCGGCGAAGGCGGTCCCGTGGTCGATGATGGCGAACAGACTCTTCGCCGTCAGGTCCAGCCGCTTCAGCGTGCGCCGGATGTACGCGACCACCTCGTCGGCGAACCAGTCGCCGCGGTTCGCCGCGAGCGCCTCGTCGACGGCCAGCACCTTCGCCGCTTCACCTTCGGTCCGAACGAGAACGAGGCCGATGTCGTCGTGATGGAAGCGCAACTGGAGCAGCGCGTCGTCGAGTTCCCGGAAGGCCCGGAGCGCCCAGAGATCCGCGCCGCGCTCGCGCATGGCCGACCCGTCGGTCGGCTCGTCGGCGTCCGGCGCCCGGACGGTGAGGTTCGCGGTTCGCGAGCCCGGGTCGACGACGAGGCTCACGTGCCGGTACTCGGCGCCGGTCTCCGTGTACTCCGCATCGAGGGGCGTCAGCTCGACCCCGGGGCCGGACCGGTGGCCGAAATCGGCCTCGGACTCCGCCGCGATCTCCCGCGCGCGGGCCGCGATCGCGTCGGCGAACTTCGAGGCCGGCACGGTCCGGTCCACGAGCCCCCACTTCACCGCGCGCCGGCCCTTCACGCCCTCGGCGAGAGTCGAGAAGTGGTCGGCGACGTCCCGGCGGACCTTCAGCTTGTCCACGAGGCGCGTCAGCCCGCCGGTGCCCGGCAGCACGCCGAGGAGCGGGGTCTCCGGGAACGAGACGGCGCTCGACCCGTCGTCGGAGAGGATCTGTTCGTCGCAGGACATCGTCAGCTCGTAGCCGCCGCCCGACGCGATGCCGTTGATGGCGGCCAGCGACCGGATGCCGGAGACGGCGGAGGCGTCTTCCAGCGAGAGCCGCGTCTCGTTCGTGTACTTGCAGAAGTTCACCTTGAACGAGTGCGTGCTCGACCCGAGCATGAAGATGTTCGCGCCGGCGCAGAAGATGCGGTCGAGGCCGGAGGCGAGCACGAGGCAGCGGACCTCCGGGTGTTCGAACCGCAGTCGCGCGACGGCGTCCGCGAGTTCGATGTCGACCCCGAGGTCGTAGGAGTTGAGCTTGAGTTCGTAGCCCTCGAAGAGCGGCTCGTCCTCGCGGACGGCCAGCGTGAGGGTGGCGACGGCCCCGTCCACGGCGAGCGACATGTGGCGGTACCGGTCCGGGTGCGTTTCAAAGCGAATGCGATCCATAATCATCGCAGCCTACCCATGAGCCGCCCGGGGTCCAAGTTTCTCGATCAAACGTCCGTTTAACTGCTAATCGGGGTCTGACCCCGATGAGCAGAATCCCTGCTATTTTGGGTCTGACCCCGAAGAGCGGAGGAGCCGTGCCTTTCACGAACGACGAGTGGGACGTAGCGATCACATGGGACGAGTACCTGGCCGGCGTGGAGAAGCACGTCGACCTGTGGCGCCACCACGCGGAGCACGCGGCGGTGGACGACCTCACGGCCGCGCGCCTGGCCGACCTGCCCGGCCCGCGGCGCGTGCTGATCCTCACCGAGGACTGGTGCGGGGACGCGGTCCGCTCGGTGCCCGTCATCGTCGCGGCCTGCGCGGCGGCCCCGAACGTCGAGGTCCGCCTCCTCGACATCACGGAGCGGCCGGACGTCATCGAGCGGCACCTGTCGAAGGGCGCGAAGGCGATCCCGGTGGCGATCGTCGCCGACGGCGACGGGAACGACCTCGGCTGGTGGGGTCCGCGGCCGGCGCCGCTCCAGGCGATGCTGCGGCAGCGACTCATCGAGAAGGGCCGGCCCGCGAAGGACGGGATCGGGAAGTTCTACGCCCCCATCATGGGCTGGTACAAGCGCGACGGCGGCCGGACGACCCTCGAGGAGATCGCCCTCCTCCTCGAACGCGGCTGACGGGATCGTCACACGCTGCAGCCCGTGGTCGGGAGGGGCTACCGGAATCCCGGCCCGGCCGTGTCCGCGCCGGCCTCTGCGTGTGTAGCTGCAGGGCGCCGCAAGTTGTACATGCCCCGGTCGGGGGTGATAGTTTCGCTCGTCCATGAGCGAACCCCTCACCCTGGTCCTGGCCTCCCTGGCCGTCTTCGTGGCGGCCTTCCTCCAGGGCGTGACCGGCTTCGGTCACGCGCTCATCGCGATCGGCTTCCTCTCGGCGCTCTTCGGTCCGAAGGAGGCCGTGCTCGTCCTCACGCTCATCGCCCCGGTCATCGCGGTCGCCTACTTCCTGAAGATGCGCCGCGAGGTCGACTGGCGGGAGGTGGCCTGCGTCTCGCTCCCGCTGTGCCTCATCGGCCTCCCCCTCGGGATCTGGCTCTTCGACGTGATCGAGCCCGACCACCTGGGACGCGCCGTGGGAGCGCTGCTGATCGTCTCGGCGGGCTACTTCCTCTCCCCCTGGGCGCCCCGCCCGAGGAAGCTCCCCTACTGGATCTGCATCGTCGCGAGTTCCCTCGCGGGCTTCCTCGCCGGCCTCGCGAGCACGGGCGGCCCGCCGATGGTCCTCTACCTCTACGCGAAGGAGATGGACAAGCGCGTGCGGATCGCCGTGATCCAGGGCGTCTTCGTGATCGGCTCGACGATCAAGGTCCTCCAGGTCGCCGCCGTGGGGATGTTCACGACGGAGAGCCTGGTCCACGCCGCCTGGATGACGCCCCCCATCGTGGCCGGAGTCCTGCTGGGCGCGAAGCTGATGCCGAGGATCCCGGCGGACCTGCTGCGGAAGGCGGCGCTGGTGCTGCTGCTGGTGATCGGGGTGGTGATGGTGTTCTGAGGGCGGCCGACCGGCCGCCTCGGTTTCCTAGCTTCACGAGCTGCCGGGCGACAGCGCCGGCACGGGGCCCGTGCCCTTCGCCGCCCAGTCCACATAGGACAGGAAGTTCGCCTTCGGGATCACACCGGACACCGGCCCGTGCAGCGTCTTCCCCTCGCCGTCGAGCACCAGGAACGTCGGCGTCGGCTGCACGCCGAACTTCGCCGTGAACTCCTCGGGGTTCTTCTCCTTCACCGAGCGGAACCAGACGACCTTCGAAGCCAGCGCGGCCTTCACGTCCGCCTGGTTGAGCGTCTGCGCGTTCATCTGGCGGCAGAACGGGCACTTCGTGCTCGTGTACTCCACCAGGACGTTCTTCCCCTCGGCCTTCGCGAGCGCAATCGCGTCGTCGAGAGTCTTCGGGGCCGCCTTCTCCGCCGTCTTCTCGGGGACCGCCAGCGGCTTCGCCGTCCCGGACTCCGAGCAAGCCGGGCACAAGACCGCGGCGGCGAGTACGATCAGGGCCA
>JBDLIY010000373.1:0-4325 GCA_039714635.1 Planctomycetota bacterium | reverse complement strand
AGAAGGCCGTCCGCGCCGCGCGCGCCCGGCTGGCGGATCTTCAGGGCTCGACCACGCGATAGCCACCGAGGATCCCCTCCAGCTCGGTCAGCGTGCGGATCTCTTCCAGGTCGACGACCCGGCCCCGGAGCTCCCCGACGACGTCGTTCCGGAGATCGATCATCCGGTCGATCGTCAAGCCGGCGGAGGCCCGGTCTTTCGAGGACGGAAGCGCACCCGCTCCCGGCGCTACTCGAAACGGAACGTCTTCGCCACCGCGTCGAGTTCTGCGTGGTACCGCTCGCGGCTGGCGCCCTTCAGCATCGAGAGCGTGAGGATGAAGGCACCGCCGCCCCTCTCCACGATCAGGACGTCGTTGTCGAAGCGGAGCCCGCCCATGCTCATCTCGTAGCGGATCCGCCGTCCGGGAATGCCCCCGAGCGTCACGTTCTCCTCGGAGATGACCTGTGCGGAGAGTCCGGCCACGAGGGAGGTGCGGGTGAACTCGATGTACTCCGGGAAGGTGGTTCCGGAGGGGAGGTTCTCCAGGACGACGTTCAGGTTTTCGGCGAACCCGTCTCCGGATCCGGAGTCCGGGATCGCGGCCGACATGTCGCTGTTCATGAGTCCGCGCTGGACGAGCCAGCCCGCGGGAATGTCCAGCGCGTAGCCGGGCCCGGCGAACGGACGGCCGCGGATGTCTTTCTTCCCCTCCTGCTCGCAGGCGAGGACCAGCAGCACGGCAACGGTGCACAGTCCCAGGTTCCGCATCGCGACTCCTCTCGTTCCGGGATGCCCCGTTCTCCGTCCCCAGCCTAACCGGACACCGCGTATCCCGAAACACCCCGTAAACCCGGTACAATGCCCGCAGGAAGAGACGCGAGGGCAGCGTGAACGAGATCCCCATTCCCGGTCCGGGTGCGATCATCGCCGGGCGGACCCTGGTCCGCGCCGTCGGTGAAGGCGCGATGGGCGTCGTCTTCGAGACGCGGACCGCGGACGGCGCGACGACCGCGCTCAAGCTCCTGAAGCCTTCGAAGGCCGCCGAGCCGCGCTCGGTCGAGGAGTTCCGCTGCGAGGCCGAGGCGACGGGCGCCGTCGATCACGAGTGCGTCGTCACGGTCCTCGGCACCGGCCACGACGACGGCTTCCACTGGATCGAGATGGAGTTCGTGGACGGCCCGCCACTCTCGCGGCTCCTGAAGAAGGAGGGCCGCCTGCCCTGGCGGTGGTCGACGAAGATCGTCTACCAGGTCGCCCAGGGCCTGAAGCGCGCGCACGAACTCGGCCTCATCCACCGCGACGTCAAGCCGGACAACGTCCTCGTCTTCCAGGACGGTCGCATCCGGCTCACGGACTTCGGCATCGTGAAGGACATCGGCTCGCTGAAGGGCTACCTTCTGAAGGGTCGGCGGGTCGGGACGGCGCAGTACGCTTCGCCGGAGCAGTGTCTGGACAAGCGGCTTTCCACGGCGACGGACATGTACTCCCTCGGCGCGACCTGGTTCCACATCGTCTGCGGCCGGCCGCCGTTCCTCGGCGAGACGAACTCCGCCACGATGAAGCTCCACTGCACGAAGCCGCCCCCGGCGGCGGCCGACCTCGTCGACGACCTCCCGAAGCCCGTGGCGAACCTGATCGGGAAGATGCTCTCGAAGAAGCAGGCCGACCGCGTCCCGACGATGGACGCCCTCCTCGCCGACCTGAAGATGATCCTGAAGGGAAAGGTCGCGATCGGAGCCGACGAGAAGAGGGTGGACCTGGACAGGGTGGGCACGATCCGCCGGACGAAGGCCGGCGCGGCGCCGGAGAAGGTGAAGCCGCGAATCCCCCCCGAGTACGTCCTCGTCGGCGTGGCCCTGCTCGCGGTGCTGGTCTTTGTCGTCCTGATGATCCTGCGGTAGCCCGGCTCAGATCGCAGTGGTGCTCAGGCGCAAGCCCAGGGCGCGAACGATCTTCAGAATCGTGGAGAGCTTCGGGTTCCCCTCCTTCGAGAGCGCCTTGTAGAGGCTCTCCCGGCCGAGTCCGGCATCCCGTGCGACCGCGGACATGCCCTTCGCCCGGGCAATGTCACCGAGGGCCGCCGCGATGAGGGCGGCGTCCCCTTCTTCCAGGGCCGCTTCGAGGTAGAGCGCCATGTCCTCGGGAGTCTCCAGGTGCTCCGCAGGATCCCAGGGTCGTGTCTTGGTCTTCGCCATCGATCAGTCCTCGAGGTCCCGCGCCAAATCGATCTCAGGTCGAGCGTATCCTATAGGATACACCCGTGCAAACCGGCAGTTCTCCGCTCTTTGTCGTCCTGACGATCCTGCGGTAGCCTGCATCCGGAGAACAGGAGCCCATCCGGAGGTGTTCGTGGACGTCCCCCTCATCCCCCGTGAAGTCCTCTTCGGAAACCCGGAGCGCGTCTCGCCGGAACTCAGCCCGGACGGAACGCGCCTCGCCTACATCGCGCCGGACGAAGGCGTGCTCAACGTCTGGGTCCGCACCGTCGGGAAGGACGACGACCGCGCCGTCACCCGCGACCGCGACCGGGGGATCCGCGACTTCTCCTGGGCCGAGAACGGCCGCGATCTCCTCTATGTCCAGGACAGGGACGGCGACGAGAACTGGCATCTGTATCAGGTGCCGGCGGACGGGGGCGACGAGCGCGACCTCACGCCGGTCGACGGGATCCAGGCGCGGATCGTCGCGGCGGACAAGAGCCGGCCCGACACGATCCTCGTCGGGATGAACGACCGGAACGAGCAGCTCCACGACGTCTACCGGGTCGACCTCGCGACCGGAGAGCGGGAGCTCGTCCTCGAAAACGGGATCGGCTCCATCGACTGGGTCGCCGACCGCGACCTCGTCGTGCGCGTCGCGACGCTGCCGACGCCGGACGGCGGTTTCCAGCACCTGATCCGCGACGGCGAGGGCGCCGAGTGGAAGGAGCTCGCGAAGGTCGACCCGGACGACGCCATGGGCAGCCAGGTCCTCGGCTTCTCGCGCGACGGAACCACGCTCTACCTCACCGCGAGCGACGGCGCGAACGCGGCCGAGCTGCGCGCGTACGACGTCGCGACCGGCGGGGTGACCACGCTCGCCTCCGACGATACGGCCGACGTGGAGAGCGTCGTCTTCGACCCGGAGACGAAGACGCCCCAGGCCGTCGTCTACTGGCGCGCGCGACAGGACTGGGAGATCCTCGACGACGCGATCGCGGCCGACGTCGCGAACCTCGGGAAGATCACCGACGGTGACTTCCACGTCATCGACCGCGACCGGGCCGACCGGCAGTGGCTCGTCGCCCACTCGCGCGACCGCAGCCCGGTCGTCTACCACCACTACGACCGCGACACCGGGGAGGCCACGTTCCTCTTCTCGGCGCGGCCGCAGCTCGAGGGACTGCCGCTGGCGGAGATGATCCCGATCTCCTACGAGGCCCGCGACGGCCTGACGATCCACGGCTACCTGACGCTGCCCGTCGGCGTGGAACCGAAGAACCTCCCCACCGTGCTGAACATCCACGGCGGCCCCTGGCACCGCGACGTCTGGGGCCTCCATCCCGAGCAGCAGTGGCTCGCGAACCGCGGCTACGCCTCGCTCCAGATCAACTTCCGCGGCTCCACCGGCTACGGGAAGGACTTCGTGAACGCGGGCGACCGGGAGTGGGGCGGGAAGATGCAGGACGACATCTCGGACGGCGTCGCCTGGCTGATCGAAGAGGGCTACTCCGATCCGGAGAAGATCGCGATCTACGGCGGGAGTTACGGCGGCTACGCGGTGCTGGCGGGGATGACGTTCACGCCGGAGTTGTACGCGTGCGGCGTGGACATCGTCGGCCCGTCGAACCTGATCACGTTCTCGACCTCGATCCCGCCGTACTGGGAGCCGCTTCGCGCGTTGTTCCAGCGCCGGGTGGGGAACTTCGAGACGGAGGAGGAGTTCCTGCGGGAGCGTTCGCCGTTGTTCTCGGTGGACGAGATCCGCGCGCCGCTCTACATCGCGCAGGGGAAGAACGACCCGCGCGTGAAGGTGGAGGAGAGCCTGCAGATCGTGGCCGCGCTCGAGAAGGCCGGGAAGACGGTGAAGTACATCGAGTTCCCGGACGAGGGCCACGGCTTCGCGAAGCCGGAGAACCGCCTGACGCACTACGCGGCGGCGGAGGCCTTCCTGGCCGAGCACCTGGGCGGGAGGTCCGAACCGGCCTGACCTGCAAATCGGGGTCAGACCCCGATTTGCAGTTTGAAGTCAGAACGGCAGGTCGACCGCGTCGTCGTCCTTCGACTTCTTCTCCGCCGGCTCGATCTTCTCCCCCAGCGGGCAGATCTCGCGGTACTCGCACCAGGGGCAGAAGTGGTTCTCCT
>JBDLIY010000372.1:0-4333 GCA_039714635.1 Planctomycetota bacterium | reverse complement strand
CAACGCCCCGGCCGAAGATGTGGTGATCACGGTGGAGTGACTCCTCAGACCCGGGGTGTGAGACCCCGCGGCCCCTGCAGCCAGGCATGCGGTGGGCGGTCCGGACACGACCGGGCGGAACTTCCGCCGCCCGGCCGCCCACGGGCAGCAGCGAGGGCCGGTGTCATGACCCCAAGATGTAGGCAGTTAAAGGCTTTCCGCCCCTTTGACTTGTATCCTCCCGTCCAAAGGCTAGACTTGTACCGGGCACGCCCCTCTCGAAGGGGAGGGGTGTCGGTATCGTTTCGAGGACGGCGCATGGCCAAGCAGGGCAAGGCAACCGGTCGGAAGCCGGGGACGAAGAAAAGGACGAAGAAGAACGCTCGCGGAAGCGCGCGGCGGCGGCAGCTGCTCACCATCGTTCTCGGGGGCATCGGCGCCTTCCTCTTCCTCGCGCTCGTCTCCTGGGCGCCGGAGGGGTCCTCGCGCGGGAACCTCTGCGGCGGCGTCGGCCAGGTCCTCGCCGAGCCGATCCTCGCCTGGCTCGGCTTCGGCGCCTTCGCCCTCTTCGGCGTGCTCGCGTACTGGGGCGTCGCCGCGCTCCTCGGCCTGCGGCTGCTCCACCCGGCCCTGCGGATCGGCGGCATCGCCCTCGTCACCATCTGCTCCGGCGCGTTCCTCGCGCTGACCGTCGAAGACTCCGCCTACGCGGGCGGCGGACTCTACGGTCCCGGGGGACTCGCCGGCGGCGGACTCGCCCACCAGCTCTCCATCGTCTCCGGCGCGATCGGCGCCTTCCTCGTGACGACGACCGGGGCGCTTTTCGGGCTGGCGCTCGCCACCGACTGGCTCTTCGTCGAGGTCGTCCGCGACATCGCCAGGGCGATCCAGCGGGCCGGAACCTGGATCCTCGAGCACCTCCCCCACCTCGCCGAGGTCGCGGGCCGGGGCGTCGGGAAGCTGAAGCCCGTCGCCGCGGGGCTCACGCAGTCGACCGCCACGCTGCCGGAGGCGCCGCCGAAGAAGGTCGAGGTCGTCTTGGAGGAGTACGAAGAAGTGGAGGAGTACGAAGAAGAGGAGGAGTTCGAGGAGCCGGAGCCCGTCGAGGACTGGGACGAGGAGCCCGAGTCCGTCGCTCCGCCCCCGAAGCCGAAGCCTGCGCCGAAGAGGAAGCCCGCGCCGCGCAAACCGCGGAAGAAGGCCCCCGTCGGGGACGGCGTCTTCCCGCCCGTCGACCTGCTCGACCAGGTGAAGCCCCGCGACCCGCGCGCCCAGGACGCGATGATCAAGGCCAACGCCGACATCCTGGAGAAGAGTCTCCGGGAGTTCGGCGTCGAGGCCGACGTGGTCGCCTTCACCTGCGGACCGGTCGTCACGCTCTACGAGCTCTCCCTCGCGCCGGGCGTCAAGGTGAACCGCATCCACAACCTCTCCGAGGACCTCGCGGTCGCCCTGAAGGCCGGCGTCGTGCGGGTCGTCGCACCGCTGCCCGGCCGCAGCACGATCGGCGTCGAGGTGCCGAACCAGGTGCGCGAGGACGTGCGGTTCCGGAGCATCTACGACGAGAACGTCGGGAAGAACGCCGCGCTGCCGCTTTTCCTCGGCACGGACGTGGCCGGCGCCGGGCTCGTGGAAGACCTCTCGACGATGCCCCACATGCTCATCGCCGGCGCGACGGGCACCGGGAAATCGGTCTGCATCAACGCGATCCTCGTTTCGCTGCTGATGACGAGAACGATTGACCAGGTCCGGATGATCCTGATCGACCCCAAGCAGGTGGAGCTGGCCTTCTTCTCGAAGGTCCCCCACCTGATGAGCCCGGTCGTGACGGACATGAAGAAGGCCATCACGGTCCTCGAGTGGCTCGTGGAACAGATGGAGCAGCGCTACGACCTGTTCCACACGACGGAGGTCCGGAACATCCGGGCCTACAACGAGCTCGGCAAGAAGAAGATCGCGGAGCGGAAGAAGGAGATCGGGTACGTCGACGACGACCTGCCGGACGGGCGCATCGGCATCCCGGACTCCCTCCCCTACATCGTCATCGTGGTGGACGAGCTGGCCGACCTGATGATGGTCGCCGGCAAGGAGATCGAGAACCTGATCACGCGGCTCGCGCAGAAGAGCCGCGCGGTGGGGATCCACATCATCCTGGCCACCCAGCGTCCGAGCACCGACGTCATCACCGGCCTCATCAAAGCCAACATGCCGTCGCGCTGCTCGTTCCAGGTCGCGTCGAAGATCGACAGCCGCGTCATCCTCGACCAGAACGGCGCGGACAAGCTGCTCGGCCGCGGCGACATGCTGTTCCTGCCGCCCGGCACGAGCCACCTCGTCCGCGCGCAGGGGACGTTCGTCTCCGACGACGAGGTGAAGAAGGTCTGCCGGTTCCTCGCCACGAACGGGGACCAGGAGTTCGACGAAAGCCTGACGGAGGCGCAGTCGGGGCGGATGCTCGACGACGCCGAGAAGGACCCGCTCTACGACGACGCGGTGCGGATCATCATCGAGCAGCAGCGGGGCTCGGCTTCGCTGCTCCAGCGGGCGCTCGGCGTCGGCTACACGCGCGGCTCGCGCCTGATGGACCAGATGCACAAGGAAGGGATCGTCGGAGCCTACAAGGGCTCCAAGGCGAGGGATGTCCTGATGACCCTCGACGAGTACGAGGAAGTTTCGAAGGCCCGGGCGAAGTCACGGGCCGAGTGAGGACGAGATGAAGAACCGGGTATCTCCCACGTTCATCGCCGCCGGTGTCGTCATCGGCCTGTCGTGCTTCATCCTGCTGTCGATGCTGTTCTACGACACCGTCGACTACTACGAGCGGTCCGACGACGTGGCCGCCGCGGACGGCTTCCGCTTCTCCGTGGCGAACACCTTCTTCAAGAGCCTCGGCGTCGGCGCCTACTTCGGATGGATGGTGATCCTCGGCTGGGGGATCGTCATCTTCTTCCGGGAGAAGGTCGGCGACCTCGCCCTGCGCGGCGCGAGTCTCGTGGTCGTCATCGTCTCCGGCGCGGCCATGGCGGCGCTGCTGGGGGCCGACCAGCACGGAGGATCGCTCGGGGTCGCGGTCGGCAACATCCTCTCCGCCGGCCTCGGCTCGACGTTCGGCGCGATCATCATGATCGCGATCTTCGGCGCGTCCTTCCTCTACGCCACCGACTACGGCTTCTTCCGCTACGTGAGGCAGGCGCGCGAGGCCGTGGCGGTGATGGAGGTCGAGACCGAGGACGAGGTGGAGGTCGAGGAGGACCGCCCCACCGACTGGAGCAAGCTCATCGACCAGACCGTCGACGAGGTCACCGAGGTCGCGCCCGAGGAGACTCCGGCGGGCATCGACGAGGAGATGGAGGAAGAACTCCTGGCCGAGCGGCCCGACGAAGAGGAGACGGACCCGGAGGACATCACCTCCGAGGACTCCGGCGTGATCGTCACCAACTTCCAGGCCATCGAGACGGAGGACCTCGACGAGGACCTGCTCGTTTCCGGCGAGAGCGAAGAGCCGGTCGTCGTGACGACGAAGCCGTTGGTCGAGATCGAGGAGGAGGCGGACGACGCCCTTCTCACCGATGAGGAGCCGGCCGAGAGCCCGGCGGAGGAGACGACGAGCGAAGTCCTCCTCGATGAGGACCTGCTGCTGTCGGACGAGGTGGCGGAGACCGCGCGCGAGATGCTCGCCGCGTTCGAGACGTCCGCCGCGCCCGTCGTCGAGGAGACGGAGGAGCCCGAGGAAGAGCCGGTCGAAGAGCCCGAGCCGGTCGCGGAGCCCGTCGATGAGGAGGACGAGGAGGAGATCCCCGTCGCCACGGTCGAGATCGTCGAGGAGGAGACGGAGTCCGACGAGGACGTGGAGATCCTCGAGGCGGAGCCGGTCGAGGAAGAGATCGCGGAAGAGGCCGATGAGGAGCCGGAGGCCGCCGTCGAGGAGACGGAAGAGTCGGCCGAGCCGGTGCCCGGCGACGTCCACTCCGTCTTCGACGCGCTGCTGGGCTTCCCCCCCCGGGCGGAGGAGGAGCCGGCCGAGCCGACGAACCTTCGCGAGACTCCAGGGAGCGAAGCTCCCAGGGAGGAGCCGTCCAACGGACAGATGCGATCGTCGAGCGCCGCGGCTCCCGTGGCCGAGGTCGCTCCGGTCGAGAAGGAGGAGGCCCCCGTCGCCGACGAGGTGATCGAGGAGCCCGGCTTCATCCTCACGGACGACGTGATCGTGGTGGAGAGCGAGGTCCCGGAGGCCGAGACCGAAGCCGAAGCCCCCACTCCGGTCGCCGAGAAGCCGATCGTCGAAGAGCCGGTCGCCCGCGAGGAGATCGAGCGGGAGGTCGTGGAGGAGATGCAGGCGGAGGAGTTCACCGGC
>JBDLIY010000371.1:0-4352 GCA_039714635.1 Planctomycetota bacterium | reverse complement strand
CGGAAGTCGGGAAGAACTACCACCCGACCTTCCCCGACCCGGTGCCGTTCGATCCGTCGGAGTGGGAGACGAACACCCCGCCCCCCTCCGTCGCGGTGCCGACCGCGAAGAAGGGCGGCACGCTCCGCCTCGACATGATCCGCTGGCCGGCCACGCTCCGGACCGACGGCCCCAACTCCCGCAGCTCCGTCGTCTCCACCTTCCACTACCTGGTCTACGAGTCGCTCCTGGGGTTCGACCCCACGCTGATGGAGTACGTTCCCAACCTGGCGTCGCACTGGAAGGTCTCTGCGGACAAGCGCACGTTCACCTTCCGGATCGACCCGAGAGCCCGGTGGAGCGACGGGACCGACGTGACGGCCGACGACGTCCTGGCGACGATCGAACACACCATGAACCCGGACCGCAAGGATCCAGGCGTCTCCCGCCGCTACCGGGACATGATCGAGTCGGTGAAGATCCTCGACAGACTCACGGTCGAAATCCGCTGCAAGGAGGCTCGCTGGCGCTCCTTCCTGTCGATCGGAGCCGGCCTGCTGGTCTTCCCCGCCGCCTACATCCGGATGGACGGGGAGACGTACATCGACGACTGGAACTGGCGCCTGCCCCCGGGAACGGGCCCCTACCTGCTGGATCCGAATGACATCAAGCCGGGCCGGTCCATCACCCTCCGTCGCCGGAAGGACTGGTGGGCGAAGGACAAGCCGGACAACCAGGGCCTCTGCAATTTCGACCGCCTCACGTGGACCGTCATCCGAGACCCCGAACTCGTCTACACGAAGTTCCTCGCCGGAGAGCTCGACGTCTACCGCGTCACACGGGCCCAGCGCTGGGTCCAGGAGCTGGACGACGTGAAGCCGATCCGGCAGGGCTGGATCCAGAAGCGAAAGGTCTTCAACAAGGAGCCACAGGGCTACGGCGGCTACGCCCTGAACATGCGACGCCCGCCCTTCGACGACCTGAAGGTACGAAAGGCGTTCTCCCACCTCATGAACCGCGAGAAGCTGTTCGGCAGCTTCTTCTACTACCAGTACGAGTACGTGGACAGCTACTTCCCCGGCATGGAGTTCGCCCGGGAGAACGCGGAGCGGACCCGCTACGACCCGAAGCGGGCCCGGGAACTCCTGGCGGCCGCCGGCTGGGTGAAGAAGAACGAAGAGGGGTACCTCGTCGACAAGGACGGAAAGCGCTTCCCCGAGATCAAGTTCGAGTACGCGCTCCCCAGCTTCCAACGCATCTACGACGTGTTCCGGAACGACCTCTGGAACGAAGCCGGCATCAAGATGAAGATGAAGCTCATCGACAGCATCGCCCTCAGCAAGAAGATGTGGGAGTACAAGTTCGACCTCTGCTGGATCAACTGGACGGCGAGCAACTTCCCCAGCCTGGACCTCTCCTGGCACTCCCGCAACGCCGACGAACTCCAGACGAACAATCTCCCCGGCTTCAAGAACGAGGAAGTCGACGCGATCATCGCGAAGTACAAGCTCGAGTTCGACGCGAAGAAACGGAAGAAGATGCTCCAGCGCGTCGACGAGATCCTCTTCGAGGCACACCCCTACGTTCTCTCGTGGTACGGCCCCTACTTCCGGGTCCTGTACTGGGACCGGTTCGGCCATCCGCCGGAGTACTCGTCACGCTTCACCGCCGGCCTTCGCAACGTCATCTACTACTGGTGGTACGACGAGGAAAAGGCGACGCGACTCGAGGACAATCGACGCCGCGGCGCACCGAACTACCCGCAGGCGAAGAACGGCCAGTACGACGACGTCGAGCAGAAGCACTGGCTCTTCGAGAAGCTTCCGATGGAGGACGAGTAGCCGATGACCACCTACTTCATCCGGCGCCTCCTGCTCGTCCCGGTGACGTTCATCGCCATCACCCTGATGATCTACGCGATCCTGAGGATCGTCCCCGGGGGACCGATCGAACAGGCCGAGGCGAAGCTCCGCACCGCCCAGATGACGGAGGGCGGATCCTCCGGCGGCGATTCCGGGGAGGAGGATCTCCAGCTCTCCGGCGACGACATGAAGGTCCTCGAGGAGTACTACAGCCTCGACCAGCCCATCCCGATCGGCTACCTGCAGTGGCTCGGCGTTCTGCCGCGCAAGCGCAGCCACCGCGTGCCGCGGGTCCCCGCGGAGGAGCACGCGACAGAGCACTCCCGCCTCCTCGCGGCGAAAGCCGGGGGTGACGACGCCCTCCGCGCCACCGAGGAGGAGACGGGCTACTACGTCGACGAGCACGACGACCTCGTCCAGCTGGCCTTCCGTCCCCTCCACCGGCTGAACGAAGCCCGGAACGCCGCCGAGGAGCAGCTCGGCGACCTCCTCGAACCAAAGGACCTCGTCGAGTACCGGGGTCGCGTCTACCGCCCCCTTACCGAAAGCGAGGAGAAGGAGAACAAGAGATTCATCGAGGAGGCGGAAAGCCTGAAGGTCGGCGGCTACGCGAAGCGCGGCCACCTCCTCGAACACCTCGCGGAACGCGACATGACGATCGGCCGCAGCGGCTTCGCGATGCTCGTCGGGCCGGACGAGCGCGCGAAGGAGCCCGCGCTGTACGAACGCGCCGAGGCGCTCGCGGCCGCCCGGGTCCTCGCGAACCGCAAGCTCTCCGTCATCGAGGAGGAGCGAGGCTTCCAGATCGAGAAGGACGGCCGGATCTACGGGATCGAGACCGGCTTCCACGGCATCCTGCAGCTCGACTTCGGAACGTCGTACACCTACAACAAGCCGGTTCTGTCGCTGATCGGCTCGAAGATGGAGGTCTCGATCCAGTTCGGCCTGATCGGCTACTTCCTCACCTGGCTGATCTGCGTGCCGCTCGGCGTCATGAAGGCGATCAAGCACCGGACCGGTTTCGACACCGCCAGCTCCGTGCTCGTCTTCATCGGCTACTCGATCCCCGGCTTCGTGCTCTGCCTTCTGCTCCTCTCCACGGTGGCCGTCCACGTCGACTGGCTGCCGCTGGGCGGCTACAAGCCGGACAACATCGAGGAGATGGGCGCGTGGGAGGCGCTGCTCGGGCGCATCCGCCACATGCTGATCCCGGTGGCCGGCTACATGATCGGCGGGTTCGCCACCATGACGATCCTGATGAAGAACTCGCTCCTCGACAACCTGGGCGCCGACTACGTGCGCACGGCGTTCGCCAAGGGCCTCTCGGAGAAGCGCGTCATCTTCGTCCACGCGCTCCGGAACTCCCTGATCCCGGTGACGGCCGGCATCGGCCACGCCTTGGGGCTGCTCTTCGCCGGGTCGTTCCTCATCGAGAAGACGTGCAACATCGACGGGATGGGTCTCCTCGGCTTCGAGGCGATCCAGTTGCGTGACTACCCGATCACGCTGGGGTTGATGGTGTTCCTGATCCTGATACGGCTCTTCGGGAACATCCTCTCCGACGTGATCTGGGCCCTGATCGATCCCCGGATCCGGTTCGGAAAGTGAGGAGGGTGAGATGACGATCCTGCCAAAGATCCTGATCGCCCTCGTCCTCGTGGGCCTGGCCTTCCTGTTCACGCACCGGGCGCTGCCCTGGCTCACCGTCCGGATCGGCCGCGCCCTCGGGTTCCGCATGGAGATGAACCCGCTGACGCAGCGCCGGGTCCAGAAGTTCCGCACGATCTCCCGCGGCTACTGGAGCTTCGTCTTCATCACGACCGGGTTCGTGCTCAGTCTCTTCCTCGAGATCACCGTCAACCGGCTGCCTCTCTACATCAGCTACGAGAACGACGAGGGGCAGGTCACCCGCCAGTTCCCCGCCTTCGCGGACTGGGCCGACACCCTGGTACCGTTCGTGAGCGTCACCTCGGTCGCCCGGGCGGACCGCTACGGCCTCCGCGGCGACGCGGAGGTTCCGTATCGCGTGTACGCGCGCTGGGTCCACGACCCCGAAAACCTGGAGGCCGACGCGGCGAAGATCGAAGCGGCCATCGTCGAGGACGAGAATCGGTTCCGCGACAAGATGGCGGAAGTCTCCGAGCAGAGGGGCACCACCTACGACCGCCAGTTGCCGCTGCCGGAGTTCAAGGTCGAGGAGCAACAGAACCGGCAGGACTACGCCGCGTTCCTCCGATCGCTCCGACCGAAGTTCGAGGCCGGTCGGGCCACCGTGGTCATGCCGCTCTACCCGTTCAACGCGGCCGAGCAGATCCTCGACGAATACGAGGGATCGCCCCCCCACCCGGGCTTCCGGAAGGGCTACCCCCTCCTCGGCACCGACTTCGAGGGGAAGGACAGCCTCGCGCAGATCCTGTACGGGTTCCGGCTGAGTTTCGCCTTCGCCATCGTCGTTTCCCTCATCGGCTACACGATCGGGATCTGCGTCGGCGCGATCATGGGCTACTTCGG
>JBDLIY010000370.1:0-4353 GCA_039714635.1 Planctomycetota bacterium | reverse complement strand
CGGCCCTTCGTACGCCCGGTAGCCAAGGTCGTAGACCGGCATCAGGCGGCCTCCCCGTCGTCGAGCGCCTTCAGGAACGCATCCTCGAGGGACTCGGTGGTCGGCCCCAGCTCCCGGACCTGGACGCCCGTCTCGAGCGCGACCTCGAACAACGGCCGGGGCGTGTCGACCCCGCGGATCCGGACCCGGTTCTCCCCGAGCGCTTCCGCCGCCACTTCGCGCGCCGCGAGGCCGGCGACCAGCGCTTCGACGTCGCCCGCGACGCGCGCCTCCCAGGACCCCGCGATGCTCCCCGTCAGCTCCGAGAGGGGACCCGATGCCGCGATGGAGCCCTTTCTCAGCACGACGGCGAAGCCGCAGACCTCCTCCACGTCCGGAAGGAGGTGCGTCGAGAGGACGAGGTGCTTGCCGTGGCTCTCCGCGAGGTCGCGGACGAGGGCCAGCATCTCCCGGCGGCCGGCCGGGTCCATCCCGCTCGTCGGCTCGTCGAGGAAGAGCAGCTCCGGATCGGCGACGAGGGCCTGGGCCAGGCGGACGCGCTGGCGCATGCCCTGAGAGTATTCCTCGACCTTCCGGTACCGCGCCTCGTCGAGGCCGACGTAGTGGAGGACCTCGTGGGCGCGGGTCATCGCGCTGCGGCGGGGGAGTCCCGCCAGTTCACCGGCGTAGGCGACGAAGCGGACGCCGGAGAGCCGCGGGATGTAGGAGTCCGTCTCCGGCATGTAGCCGACGCGGCGACGGAGTTCGAGGGGAGACTTCGACGCGTCGAGGCCCAGCACCTCGGCCCGGCCGGAGTTCGTCCGGGTGAGGCCGAGGAGCGTCTTCAGGAGGGTCGTCTTGCCGGCGCCGTTGGGACCGAGGAGCCCCATGGCGCCGCCGGGGAACTCCACCGTGAGATCGATGAGGGCCCGGAAGGAACCCCACGACTTGCTCAGGCGGTCGAGCGCGATGACCGGCATCGGGTGGAGGGGGACCCGGCTCAGCGCTTCTTCTTCGTCTTCTTCTTCGCCTTGAAGGACTTGAGCAACTTGTCGACGGCTTCGCGGATCCCCTTGTTCTTCCAGGACGTCGTCGTGAAGAGCACGGACATGATGTACGTCTTGCTCTTGTACTTCATGTAGTACATCGACACGTGCAGCGGGTAGGAGTTGCCCGGCGCCATGCCCGTGAAGCCGTAGTGGTAGACCTTGCCGAGGACGCGGTTCATCTTGATGCCCTTCGGCTTGGTGATGTCCTTGGTCTCCTTCCACGACTCCATGTCGCGCTCGAAGCTGGCGTCGGCCAGGCCCTTGATGTTGGATGACCCGACCGTGGCTTCGCCGATCTTGACGTTGCCTCCGTGCTCGAAGCCCTGGCAGCGGATCCGGACGTCGAAGTGGTCGTCCGACTTGGGCCGCTTCATGAGCATCTTCAGGCAGATGCCCGCCTTCGTATCCTCGTCGGAGTAGTTCCTGTCGTGCTTCCAGAACCGGGAGTCCTCGATCGTGAACTCGAGGCGGTAGTCGGCGAAGGCGTACGTCTTCTTGACGGGCTTGTCCGGGATCTTGTCTTCCTTCTTCCCGTCCTCCTTCTCGTCGTCGTCGTCGTCGAACTTGCTGCCGCTGTCCTTCTTCTCCTCGTCGTCGTCCTTGTCGTCGTCCTTGTCCTTGTCCTTCTTGTCTTCCTTGTCCTTGGCGAGGACCGTCGCCGTCCCGAGGTCGGCGTCGAGGAAAAGGACCGGCAGCGTGAACGCGAGCACCGCCGCCACCAGAACGAACAGGCCAAGAATCTTCATCGCGCTTCTCCCTGAGGGACACAGTTTCCGTCGCCAGGATTCTAACCCGTCCGTCGCGGCGGGCCCCGCGGTTTTCCCCGGTCACGGGGTCCGGACCACGGTTTCTCCGTCCCGCGGATCGCCGCGACGTGTATAGAATGCCGGCCGACAGCCAATTCCCCCTTGCCCCGGAGACCGACGATGCGCTTCCTCGTCCTCGTTCCCCTCGCCCTCGTACTCCTCGCCGCTGCCGCCTTCGCGCAGGGGGCCGGCGATCAGCCGCGTATCCCGCCGGGCTGGACGGCCGAGGACTGGCAGGCCTACAACCAGCTTCAGAAGGCGGTGGGGGAGGCTCTCGAGTACAAGGACCACGAAGCCATGCTGGCGGCCCTCGACAAGCAGTTGCCCCTCCTCGAAAAGGCGATCGCCGCCCTCGAGAAGCACGAGACGTCCGGCGAGGACGAGGAGAAGCAGAAGAAGGGCGTGCTGGCGATGTACAAGGGCTGGGTCAGCGGGAACTTCTACAACCGGGCCTGCTGCCTCAGCCTTCTCGAGCAGAAGGACAAGGCCCTCGCCGCGCTGAAGAAGGCGATCGAGTTCGGCTTCATGGACCTCGACAAGTTCCGGATCGACTCCGACCTCGACAACATCCGGAACACGCAGGAATACAAGGACCTCCTCGCGAGCCTCGATTTCAACGAGGTCTACGAGGTCTACAAGCCGGAAGGTGTGGAGACGCCGGCGGGCATCATCATCGCCCTTCACTGGGCGCGCAACGATGAGAAGAAGTTCCTCGAGCGCTTCAAGCCGGTGGCGGACAAGACGAAGATGATCTTCGTGGTCCCCCGCGCGCCGGTGACCATCGCTCCCGGTCAGTACGACTGGTCCCGCCGGTCCGACGACAAGGAGACCGGCCTGAAGAAGATCCGGTTCGTGCTGGCGGAGGTCCGGAAGAAGGAAGGCATGGCGGACCTTCCGGTCTACCTGCTCGGGATCGGAGGGGGCGGAGACTTCGCGACGCGGGCCGCGCTGACGATGCCGAAGGAGTTCAAGGGCGCCGTCCAGGTGAACAGCTACTGGAACAAGTACTTCGTCGAGGACGAGTTGCCGAAGGCGAAGGAAGCCGGCGTGAAGATCGCTCTCATCCACGGCAAGGAGCACCCCTCCTTCGATCGTGTGAAGGCGGGAGTCGCGCAGCTCGAGGCCGCCGGCGTTCCCGGAAAGCTCATCGAGTTCGAAGGCGGCAAGAAGCTGCCGGACAACGTGGCGGACCTCATCAAGCAGGCGATGGACTTCCTCGTCGGCCCATAGAACGGCGGAGGATCCGACCCGACGTTGACCGGGCCGGCTCCGACGCGAAATCGTCTTCGCGGCGATTCTGCGTTCGGGGCCGGCCCGGCGCTATTCTCTGTCCCGACAATGGCCCGACCGGGGGCGGCCGGGCCGCAGGCACGGAATGGAGAATGCGACATGAGGGTCTTACTTGTCCTTTCGCTGGCGGTCCTCCTCCTCGCGGGAACGGTGAACGCGCAGGAAGAGAAGGCGGCGGCGAAGCCGAACATCCTCGTCATCTGGGGTGACGATGTCGGCCGGTCGAACATCAGCGCCTACACCATGGGCATGATGGGCTACCGGACGCCGAACATCGACCGGATCGCGAAGGAAGGCATCATCTTCACCGACTACTACGCGGAGCAGTCCTGCACGGCGGGGCGCGCTTCGTTCATCCAGGGGCAGAGCGTCTTCCGCTCGGGTCTCTCCAAGGTCGGGCTGCCGGGCGCGAAGGAGGGCATCAACGTCCTCGACCCGACGATCGCGGTCCTCCTCAAGGACCAGGGGTACGCGACGGGGCAGTTCGGGAAAAACCACTTCGGCGACCGGGACGAGCACCTGCCGACGAACCACGGGTTCGACGAGTTCTACGGCAACCTCTACCACCTGAACGCCGAGGAGGAGCCGGAGAACGAGGACTATCCGAAGGATCCGGAGTTCCGGAAGAAGTTCGGTCCCCGGGGCGTGATCAAGTCCTTCGCCGACGGGAAGATCGAGGACACCGGGCCGCTGACGAAGAAGCGGATGGAGACCGTCGACGACGACACCTCCGACCTCGCCATCGACTTCATCCGCCGCCAGCACAAGGCCGGGAAGCCCTGGTTCTGCTGGTGGAACGGCACACGCATGCACTTCCGCACGCACGTCAGCAAGGAGCGCATGGCGGAGATCAAGAAGAAGCACCCGCACGCCGACGCGTACACCGCCGGCATGATCGAGCACGACATGCACATCGGGAAGTTCCTCGCGCTGCTCGATGAGCTGGACATCGTCGACAACACGATCGTCCACTACTCGACGGACAACGGCCCGCACTACAACACGTGGCCGGACGCGGCGGCCACGCCGTTCCGTGGCGAGAAGAACACGAACTGGGAGGGTGGCTGGCGCGTGCCCTGCATGGTCCGCTGGCCCGGCACGATCAAGCCCGGTTCTGTCTCGAACGGGATCGTCCACCACATGGACTGGCTGCCGACGTTCGTCGCCGCCGCGGGCGGTGGCGACATCAAGGCCGATCTCCTCGATGGCTACGAGTCGAAGGCGATGGG
>JBDLIY010000369.1:0-4361 GCA_039714635.1 Planctomycetota bacterium | reverse complement strand
AAGGGCGCCAAGCCGGAGACGGGAGCGGACGAGGAGGCCGAGGCGGGGGCGCCCCGGAAGGGCGGTGGGAAGAACCGGAAGGGAGGGAAGAAATGAGAGTCGCGCTGCTTTCCCTGTTGCTCATGTCGCTCTTGATGGTCGCGTGCGGTGACAGCGGCGGTGGCGGCGGAGACACGCCCCCGGCGCCGGACAAGGCCGTGAAGGCGGCGACCATCGCGGACGAGATCGCCGCGAGTCCCGATCAGATGGATGCCATCCTGAAGAAGCACGGCATGACGATGGAGGAGTTCAAGGCCCTGATTTTCGAGGTCACCGAGGACGAGGCGCTCTCGGAGGCCTACGAGGCCGCCCGGAAGGTCAAGACTCCGGAGTAGCCGTTTTCGGACGCCGGAGATCGAAGCCCGTCGCTCCCGCGGCGGGCTTCTCGATTCCGGTCCGCGGTCGGCAGGGGCCAGCGTCACTTCACCGCGACGAGCTCCACTTCGAAGACCGCGCGCACCGGCGTGTGGTCGGAGAGGCTTCCGCCGTCCGGCGCCCGGAAGTCGGCCACACGCCCCGCTTCCACCGGCGTGAGGCGCACGTCCGAGCCCGAGCGGTAGAGCACCCGGTCGATCCCGCCATCGACTCCCAGATCCTCGAACACGTCGCGGAGCCCCGTCGCGGCCCGGAGCGCGGACAGCCCCGTCGGCCCCGTGTTGAAGTCGCCGGCAACGATGATCGCTTCGCCTTCGAGGACGTTCTCGGCGATGTGCTCTGCGAGCTGCTCGAACTGCCGCGCACGCGCCGCCTCGTCCCCGTCGTGCCATCCCGCGTCGGCGTGGACGTTGTAGACGGTCACCGTCCGGCCGGGCGCGAGCATCGCGCGTCCGGCGGAGAAGCCCTTCGAGGCGAGCCGGTCGTTCATGTACTTGAAGAAGCCGTGCGCGGTATCCCACGGCACGTGTTCGACCGGCCCGAGTTCGAGCCACGAGAAGCGTGCGAGGCCGTCGCCGGGCAGGAGGAAGCGGTCCCGGGTCGCCGCGCGCCAGGCCTGCGCGATGCCGGCGACGAGGACGTCGTGGTGCCAGAAGTCCTCCTGGACGAGCACGAGATCGAAGCCCGCGAGCTTCGGTCCGATGTGAACGTGATCCCGGCTCGGCTCGCGGTCGGTGGCGAACTCGGGCAAGCCGGCGACGTTCAGGGTCACGACTTCGAGGACGCCGTCTTCGGGCGGAGCCGGGCCCGTTCCCTCGACGTGCTCGGGCTGGATGATCCGCGTCCCGCCGCAGGCGCCGAGGACGAGCAGCAGGGCGCAAAGTGCGCGTTTTGCCCTGACTCCGTATGGAGTAGACAGCGCGCTCACTCCCACTCGATCGTTCCGGGCGGCTTGCTCGTCAGGTCGTAGGCCAGGCCGGCGATTCCGGGCAGAGCGAGGATCGACTGGCCGAGCTCGTCCAGCAGCTCCCGCGGCAGCCGGGCCGCGGTCGCCGTCATCGCCCGCTCACTGAGGATCGGGCGCACGATGCAGAGCTCGCGGCCGGCGCCGTCGATCTCCACCGGCACCAGCACCGTGGGGCACTGCCAGATGTCGCCGTAGATGCCGTGCCGGCGCAGGCCGTCCATGACCAGGGCGTCCGCCTCGCGCAGCAGGTCCAGCCGCTCGCGGGTCATCGTGGCGGCGACGGTGCGGAAACGGCCGGGCATCCCGGAGCCCAGGTTCCAGAGGCAGCGGTTCAGGCCCGGCACCGTCTTGAACACCTCGCCGGCGAACTCGTCCAGGCGGTCCCAGTCGGCGTCGCCGTGGACCATCACCGGGTGTTCGTAGCTGCGCAGGTCGGCCTTCACGCCGACCGACCGGACCGGCATCGGCGCGGCCTCGAGGCCGTAGCGTTCGGCCACGGCCGCCACACGGGGCGCCATCTCCGAGAGCGCCTCGGCTTCGGCCAGCGTCCCGTCCGAGCACAGCAGCCGCACGCCGAGCCCCGGCCCGGGGAACGGGTGGCGCCAGATCATCTCTTTCGGCAGGCCCAGCTTCTCGCCCAGCTCGCGCACCTCCACCTTGTAGAGGTCGGCCAGGGGCTCGATCACCTTCCCGGCGGCGATCATCTCCTCGATGATCGGCACCCGGTTGTGGTGGGTCTTGATCGTGTCGGCGCGCTTCGTGCCACCGGTCTCGATGGTGTCGGGGTAGATGGTGCCCTGCCCCAGAAGGTGGTCCCGCAGGCCGAGGCGATCGGCCTCGCGCTCGAAAACCTCGACGAACGCGGTGCCGATGATGCGGCGCTTCTCTTCCGGCTCCACGGCATCGCCGAGGGCGGTCAGGAAGTCGTCCGTGGCGTCGACGAAGTGCAGGCTGTCCTTCAGGCCCAGGTCCCCCAGGGCCTTCACCACCTTCGCACTCTCGTCCTTGCGCATCAGCCCGTTGTCGACGTGCAGGAGGCGCAGGCGCTCCGGCGAAAGGGCCCGCGCGAACAGCGCCGCCGCCACCGTCGAGTCGACGCCGCCGGAGGCGAGCAGGAACACCGAGCCGTCGCCCACCTGCTCGCGGATCTTCTCCACCTGTTCGTCCACGTAGCGGTCCATCGTCCAACTGGGCTCGCAGCCGCAGATGCGCAGGACGAAGTTGCCGATCATCTCGTCGCCGTGCGTCGTGTCGTCCACCTCGGGGTGGAACTGGAAACCGTAGCGCCGCAGGCGGTCGGAGCCGATGGCGGCGAAGCGGTGCTCGGCGCCCTCCTCGCCCAGGACGGAGGTGCCGAGTTCCTCGAAGTCCGGCCCCACGGCCGTGACCGAGTCGTAGTGGCTCATCCAGACCTGCTCGCTCTTCGACAGCCCTTCGAAGAGCGGGTGGTCGCGCAGGATCGTAAGCTGCGCGCGACCCCACTCCTGCTTGCCGTGGGTCACCTCGCCGCCGTAGTGCTCGGCGATCTGCTGGTGGCCGAAGCAGAAGCCGAGGATCGGCACGTCGAGGTCGTAGATCTCCCGGTTGTAGTCCGAATCCTCGCCGTGGGAGGCGAGCGCCGGGCTGCCGGAGACGATGATCCCCTTGTAGCCTCGGAAGGCCTCGACGGGGTCTTCGGGCTGGCGGATCTCGGCGAGCACGCCCTGTCGCCGCACCTTGGTGGCGATCAGGTGGGCGTACTGGCCTCCGAAGTCGATGACGGCGATGGCGTCGTGCTTCATGCGGAACCTCGACTGCGCGTGTGGCCGGGCGTGTGTCGTCCGGAGCCCCTTAGATAGCAGAGACCGAGGGGAACCCCAAAGTCGGGTCGGCGGGGCCGGAGTCACGGGGATGAACGAACCGTCCTTCCCGGGGAGCATCCCGGAGCCCGCGATCCGGATCCGGATAAGATGTCCGCTTCCATGATCCGCCGGGAGGCCCATCCGTGAACCGGGAACGCGCGGCCGTCGTCGAACGAGGCGATCGCAAATCATCGAGCATCGGTGAGGAGATCGCGAACAGCGTCACGCACGGAGTCGGCTTCCTGCTGGGCGTCGTGGCCCTGGTGCTGGTGGTGGTGCTCTCGGCCCTGCACGGAACCGCGCTCCACGTGGTCTCCGGGGCGATCTACGGCTCCACCCTCATCCTGCTCTACTCGGCCTCGACCCTCTACCACGCCTTCCCGCCCGGCCGCGCCAAACGCGTGTTCCGCGTCCTCGACCACTCGGCGATCTTCCTGCTCATCGCGGGGACCTACACGCCGTTCACGCTGGTGACCCTGGGCGGATCCTGGGGCTGGTCGCTCTTCGGCGTGATCTGGGGCCTGGCTGTCGCCGGGGTCGTGCTCGAGACCGTCGCCGGAAGCCGCCTGCGCGTGCTCCAGGTGATCCTCTACCTGGCCATGGGGTGGATGGCCGTGGTGGCCGGGCGCCCGCTGCTCGGCGCTCTCGACACCGTCGGGCTCGTGTTGCTCTTCGCGGGCGGGCTCTGCTACACGCTGGGCGTCGTCTTCTACGTCTGGCGCCGCCTCCCCTTCCACCACGCGGTGTGGCACGTCTTCGTGCTCGGGGGCAGCGCATGTCACTTCTTCGCGGTGCTGCTCTCCGTGATCCCCTAGCGTCCCGGGGCGGAGGGATGCCGGGAGGTCCGACCGGCGCTATACTCGCGGCCATGAAAGGGACAGCAGCATACCGGTTCCAGAGGGCGGCCCGGTCCTTCCGCAGCGTCGACTCGGCTCGCGGGGGGTCGGCCAAGACGGCGGGACGTCAAGCGGAGGGCGTGCAGCGAGGATTCTGCCTGGGTCGCAAGGGGCACACCCCGCCGGACCTCCTCGCAGTTGGAAGGACCGCCATCCGCCCCGGAGGCCGCACCAGCATCCGCGCCGCAGGACGGAAGGCCGGCATTCGCGCCGCCGGAGGACGGACCGCCATCCGCCCCGGAG
>JBDLIY010000368.1:0-4370 GCA_039714635.1 Planctomycetota bacterium | reverse complement strand
CTGGATGGGCAGCTTGCCCTTCTCGTTTTCTCCCTCTCCCGACATGTCGTAGCCCTTGTACTTCGCCTTCCCGATCCAGTCACCGGCGAGGCTCGGCTGACCGTCCGGCTCCGCGAACAGCAGGGCCCCGGTTCCAGCGCAGAGGGCAAAGACGAGGACGAGCGAGGCGACGATCATCTTGCGCATGTGAGGTTCTCCCGTATCCCTGTTTCTCTGGTGGAGGCGACTCCGTCCGCGCGCCCTGACAGGCTCCCACCACTCCATCCGGACGGAGACGTCCACAGCATATCCCATGAAAGACGTGGTGATACGACCCACGTCATGATTCATCGTCGGAAGCCGGCCGCTCCTTTCGTCCCGTCAGCGATTCCGCCTCGATGAAGATCCGGCCGGCGGCCGGCACGGCCTCGCGGATCCGGCGTTCGATCTCGTCGATGGCCGCCTCCACGTCGTTCGTCGTCAGGTCGTCGACGAAGTCGATCCCCAGGTTGATCAGGATGTCCTCGGGCCCGAGGTGCATCGTCAGCAGTTCCACGAGGGAGTCCACTTGCGACACGCCCTCCACCGCCTCCCGGATCCGCGCCCGGTCCGCCTTCGTCGCCGCCTCCCCGAGGAGCAGGCCGCGGGCGCGCATCCCGATGAAGCCCGCCGCCATGACGAGGATGCCGCCGATCACCAGCGACGCCACCGCGTCGTAGACGCCGTTTCCCGTCACCAGGGTCAGGGTGATCCCGCCCGCCGCGACGAGGATCCCCGCGAGCGCGGCGCTGTCCTCGAAGATCACCACGAGGATCGTCGGGGCCTTGGCCGTGAGGAGCGCCGTCAGCAGCGGACCAGGGTTCCGCACCCGCCAGTGCTGGAACTCCTTCCACGCGACCCGCAGGGCGTAGGTCTCGAACACGAACGCCACGCCGAGCGCCAGGTAGGTGACGGCCGGGTTCCGGATCTCGTGGGGGTGGGCGATCTTCGACGCGCCCTCGATGATCGAGAGAACGGCTCCCAGCCCGAAGATGGAGACCGCCACGACGAACGCCCAGAAGTAGCTCTCGCGGGTGTAGCCGAAGGGGTGGCGCTCGTCGGGCTTCCGCTTCTGAAGGCGGAGCCCGAGCAGCAGGAACACCTGGTTCACGGTGTCCGCCACCGAGTGGTAGAACTCGGCCAGCATCGCCGCGCTGCCGGTGAAGAAGAAGGCGACGAGCTTCGACGCCGCGACGCCGGTGTTCCCGAGGAGCGCGGCGACCACCGCCCGCTTCGCTCCGTTCCCGTGGTGCTCTGCCTGCTGATTGTCGCCGCTCAGAACGCCATCTCCTTCGGGATCACGACGATCCCGCTCTCCGTGACGTCGTACCGCTCCGCGTCGGCCACCGGGTCGACCCCGATCTCCGTCCCCGGAGGGATCACGACGCGCTTGTCGATGATTGCGCGGCGGATCTCCGCCCCCGCCCCGATCTCCACGTCGTCCATGATGATGCTGTCGGAGATCCGGGCTCCCTCGCGAACCGTCACGTGGTAGCCGAGGATCGACCGTTCGACGTGCCCCCCCACGATGTTGCTGCCGGAAGCCAGCAGGCTGTCGAGCGCGGTCCCCGGCTGCCCGGTTCCGGCGTGCGTCACCGTCCGCGTCGGCAGTGTGAACTTCGCCGCCGTGCGGATCGGCCAGCGCGGGTCCTCGAGGACGAAGTGCGGGTCGGCGGAGACGAGGTCCATGTTGGCCTCGAAGTAGGCGTCGAGACGGCCGATGTCCCGCCAGTACGCGGGGCCGCTCCGGTTCTCGTCCACGAACGGATACGCGAACACGCGGTCCTTCCCGATCATCGCCGGGATCACGTCCTTCCCGAAGTCGTGACTCGATTCGCGGCGCTTCGCATCCTGGCTCAGGCGCCGCACCAGGGCGTTCGTCTCGAAGATGTAGACGCCCATGGACGCGAGGAACCGGTCGTCGGACCCCGGGATCGGCTGCGGGTCCGCCGGCTTCTCCTGGAAGTTCACGATCCGCTGCGTCGCGTCCACCCCCGCGATCCCGAAGTGAGGCGCCTCCTCGCGGCCTACCTCGATGCAGGCCACGGTGAGGTCGGCCTCGTTCCGGCGGTGGAAGTCGATCATCTTCCCGTAGTCCATCTTGTAGATGTGGTCCCCGGAGAGGACCGCCACCCACCGCGGGCGCTCGCGCTCGAGCGAGTAGATGTTCTGGAAGATCGCGTCCGCCGTCCCCTGGTACCACGATCCGCCGAGCCGCATCTGCGGCGGCACCGTCACGATGAACTCGCCGGCGCTCTCGTTGAAGATCTGCCAGCCCCGCCGGAGGTGCCGGGACAGCGACAGGCTCTTGTACTGCGTGAGGAGGTAGATGTGCCGGAGCCCGGAGTTCAGGCAGTTGGAGAGCGTGAAGTCGACGATCCGGTACGAGCCTCCGAAGGGCACCGCCGGCTTCGTCCGGTCGCGCGTCAGCGGGTAGAGACGGTCGCCCTTGCCGCCCGCGAGGATGATGACGAGGGTATCGCGGAGGTCATCGCTCAGTACGGAGGTCGTCATGTGGGGATCGGTTCCTCGCCCGGGGTCTTCGCTCAGTTCTTCTTCTTCGTCACGACTTCCTTCAGCTTCGCCCTCAACTCGGACAGGTCCGAACTCTTCACGACGTAGGCGTCCGCCGACCAGGTCATGAAGTTGTCCTTGTAGCTGGAATAGGCGGTGTGAAGGATCACGGGAATCGTGTTGTCGCGACTGAGAACCTGCCCCAGGGTCTCGATTCCGTCCATCCCGGGCATGCAGATATCGAGCACGATGACGTCGGGACGCTGGTCCTTCAGGAGCCGGAGCGCCTCCCGCCCGTCCTTCGCCACGACGACCTCGTAGCCGTCTTCCATGAGTTCCTGCTGGTAGAGCAGGCGCTGGTTCTTCTCGTCTTCGACCAGCAGCACGCGGGTCATCTCAACCCCCTTCGCCCGAAGCGAACTCGGGCGTCCCATTCTAGCGTCTCGCCCCGGGATCCCTGATCAGGATCCCCTATTTCCCGCCGTCCCCGCCCGTCACCGGCTTCAGGGGCAGCTCGATCATGAACGTCGCGCCCTCGCCGGGCCGGCTGCGGACCTTCACGTCGCCCCCGTGATCCAGCAGGATCTTCCGCACGACGGCCAGCCCCAGACCGGTCCCGCCGACCTTCCGCGTGATGAACGGTTCGAAGAGGGATGGCAGCAGGTCCTCGGGCACACCGGGGCCGAAGTCCCGCACCTCGACGACGACGGCGTCCTCGGTCCGGAGCGTCCGGATGACGATCGTCTTCGCCCGCTCCGCGTCGGCCGCGCCCTCCTCCCCGGCCTCCGCGGCGTTCCGGACGAGGTTGAGGAGCACCTGGTGGATCTGGGCGATGTCGAAGGACGTCTTCGGCACCTCCGGGTCCAGCTCGGTGACGATCTCGATGCCCCGCGCCTTCATCTCGTCCTCGAGCTTCGGGACGAGGCGCGAGACGAGGTCGTTCACGGAGTAGACGATCGGCTCGAGCTTCGCCGGCCGGGAGAAGTCCATCACGCCGGACAGGATGTTCTCCAGCCGCTCGACCTCCTCCATGATGATCCCGGCGCTCGTCCGGACGCGGCTCGCGTCCGTCGACTTCTTCCCGATCGACCGGGCAAAGCCGCCGATCGTCACGAGAGGGTTCCGGATCTCGTGCGCGACGTGCGCGGCCAGCCGCCCCACCGTGGCGAGGCGCTCCGCCTGGATCGACGCGTCCTGCGCCTCCCGGAGACGACCCATGCTCTCCTTGAGCTGCTCGTACGTCTGCGCGTTGTCCAGCGCCAGGCCGGCGTGGGCCGCGAAGAGTTCCAGGATCTCCAGCTGGTCCGAGCTGATCGGGCCGCGGCTGTAGACGTTGTCCGCGAGAAGGACGCCCACCACCTTCCCCTTCGCCCGGAGCGGCACGCTGACGAACTCGCGCGCGGGGAACAGGCCCCGGAACGCGGGGGTGACGCGCGCGTCGTTCCAGGAGTCGCGCACGAGCTGGGATTCGTCCTCCACCACCGTCCGGACCAGCACCTCGCGCTCCGAGTCCCGCTCGGCGAGGTGGTACTGGAGCCCCGAGACGAGGCGCGTCAGCGGACTCTCCCCCGCCGAGCGGAACTCCTCGAAGTCCGCGGTCAGGTCCGCCAGGCTCTTCCGGGAACTCGCCAGGTCGGCCCAGATCGTGAAGGCCTCCTCCTGGGAGCTCGGCCCCACACCCATGATTCCGGAGAGCACCTCGCCCTCGGGATCCCGGAGAAAGATGAACGCCCGGTTGAAGCCCAGCGCGTGGCCCGCGGTCGCGCAGGTGAGGATGATGTAGATCAGGCGATCGAGGTCGAGCGTGGACTGCAGCAGGTTCGCCAGCTCCCGGAGCA
>JBDLIY010000367.1:0-4373 GCA_039714635.1 Planctomycetota bacterium | reverse complement strand
GGAGGTAGCGGCCCGTCTCCGGCACCGGGAAACTCTTGATCATGGGCTTCTTCGAGTCCGCCGGGAAGCGGTCCTCCACCAACCGCTCCCCGTCCATGCGGACCAGGTCGAGGAGAAGCTCCGGCGGGGTCCCCTTCGAGAACGACTTGCCCTTGACCTTCACCGTGAGCAGGTCGCCGGCCACGAGGCCCATCTCCACGGCGTCGACCTCACGGGCGTCCCGAAGCGTCCCGGCGACCTTCGCGCCCGCCCCGATCCACGTGAGGTCCTCCTTCAGGAGGAAGAAGCTCACCTGCTTCTCCCTCGACTCGTTCCGGGCCTTGTCCCGGGCGATCACCGTCGCGCTGAGGAGGCCCGACGCGTCCGGCCGCTCGACGACCATCAGGGGGCCGAGCGACAGCGTGTACCAGTCCGACCAGGTGCCGCCCACGCTGAACTTCAGCTTGAACGCGTCCATCCCGGCACCGTCCAGGTCGTCCCGGGCGTACACCCCGAACTCGAGCGGCTCGTGGGGAAGGATGTACAGGCTGCCTCCGTTGACCCGCACCGAGTCGATCGTCGGGGCCACGACGTCGGCCAGGTACTGGATCGAGTCGGCCACGATGTCGGACTCGTTCCCGGCGGCGTCCCGGAACTGAGCCTCCACGGTGCGGATCCCGTCGATGTCCTGGAGCGCCCAGGAGATCCGGTCGTCGGCGGTCCGCCAGTTCCCCCACGGCTGTCCCTCGTTGCGGATGCGGAGGTCCGTCACCCCGGACTGGAGGTCGGTGTATTCGAAGGTGAGGCTGACGAAGATGGTGACCGTCGTGTGGTAGTTCTCGTTGATGGCCACCGTGCCCGTGGGCGCCGTCTGGTCCAGCAGGATCGAGTCCCGGATCACGCCGCTCGTCGCCCCCACCTCGTCACGGACCTGCATCTCCACGGTCTTGACGCCGTCCCCCGACGGAAGCGTCCACGGAACCGACGCCGCGAGGGTCGTCCAGCCGCCCCACGCGTCGCCCTTGTTCCGGAGGCGCATCTCCGTCACCTCGTCGCCGTCCGGCCCGGCCTTCCCGGTGACGGAGAGCGTCACCGAGGTGCTGCCGGTCACGTCGTCGCCCTCCTCGATCGCCAGCGTCCCGCTCGGCGCCGGGCTGAGCCAGACGTAGACCCGACCGCTGTCGGTGCCGCCGTAGTCCTCGCCGTAGGCGCCCGCGACGATGTCGTCGTAGCCGTCCCCGTTCGCGTCGCCGAGGATGCCGGCGAAGCGGCCCAGGTAGACGTCCGAGTTCTTCCCGTAGAACGTGTAGAGCGTGCTCCCGTCCTTGCCGGAGTAGGCCCGCATGCTGCCGCAGTTCCCACCGTTCTCGTCGTCCCGGTACGCCCCGGCGATCACGTCGGGATAGCCGTCCCCGTTCAGGTCGCCGCCGCCGTCCACGTGGACTCCGAGGCGGTCGTCGTAGGAATCTCCCCGCCAGGTGTAGAGAACGGCGCCGTCCTTCCCGGAGTAGACCTTCACGGTCCCGGTATCGGTGCTCCCGACGTCGTCCAGGTAGGCTCCGGCCACGATGTCATCGTAGCCGTCGAGGTTCACGTCGCCGGCGCCATCCACGCACCGCCCGAAGTAGGCCCCCGACCGGTCGCCGTAGAACGTGTAGAGCACGCTCCCGGTCTTGCCGGAATAGACCTTCACCATCCCGGAATCGGTCCCCTTGGTGTCGTCGAGACAGGCCCCGACCGCGACGTCGTCGTACCCGTCCGCGTTCACGTCCCCGGCGCCGCTGACGTAGACGCCGAAGTAGTCCCGCGTGGAGTTCCCCGTCCACTTGTAGAGGGCCTTCCCGTCCTTCCCCGAGAAGACCTTCGCGTACCCCGCGGCGCCCCCGCTGTTCGTGTAGTACGCGCCCACGACCAGGTCGTCGTACCCGTCTGCGTTGACGTCCCCCGCCCCGTTGGCCGTCAGCCCGAAGCGGTCCCCGGACCCGTCTCCGGTCCACGAGTAGAGCCGCTTCCCGTCCTTTCCGGAGAAGACCTGGGCCCGCCCCGAGTCGGTCCCGCCGGTGTCGTCGAGGTGCGACCCGACGATGACGTCGGCGTACCCGTCCGCGTTCACGTCCCCGGCGGCGTTGACGGAGACGCCGAAGCCGTCATAGCCCGACGAACCATTGAAGGTGTAGAGGACCTTCGCGTCCTTGCCGGAGTAGACGCGGGCGTATCCGGCGTGTGAGCCGTTGCCGTAGTAGGCCCCGGCGATGAAGTCGTCGTGACCGTCCGCGTTGACGTCGCCGGCGCCGGCGCAGCCGTGTCCGAGGCGGTCACCGGAGCTGTCGCCGTCGACGGTGAAGGTGAGCCGGTGGTCGCCGCCGAGTGCGAGGCCGGCCACGGCGAGGAGCAGCCCGACGCCGACGAGAAGAGCGGGAGCCTTGTGCATGACGTCCTCCCCGGAGACGTCGGCACGGCCCAGAGGCTTTCCCGCGCCTCCGTAGTCCCTGAAGCGACCCGCCCCCCTCAGGCCATCTCTCAGTATGCGCCGATGCCGGAATGTGTCAACGACGCGGACGAGACCGATCCGAATTCACGAAACGCATCAAACGCATCAAACGGTGTCAGGACCGTTTCACCGCGATTCGGATTCGCGGCCGGCCCGCCGGCCGATGACCCCCAGTCTACTCCGAGTCGGATCCCACAGGACGCCTGGCGACCATCGCCTCGAGGCCATCCAGCGCAAGGAGTAGCTGGATCTGTGCGGTGGTACGCGCCGAGAGATCCAGGCATCCCAAGAAGACCATGCCGGTCACCAGCGAGATTCCTCGACTCACGGACCAGAGGCCCAGCGCGGCTATGAGTACGAGTAACCCAACTACCCTGAGCAGGTCCCGCACTCGTCTAAGGGACATCAGTCGCCGGTTGCGCACCTCGGGGCACTCAACGGCGGCCAGCACGGATGACTCGGAGTGCAACAGCATCCCATCCTCCTTCGAGAGTCCCTGCCTCGCCTAGGGCGCCGACTTCTTCCAGATGCCCTCGGTCGATATGACCAGGCCAGTAGTGGGGCTGAACACGACTCCGATGTTCTTCCCGAACCTCCGGCGGGCATAGACCCAGGATCTGGTCTTGAAGACCTGCTCCTCGGTGAGACGGTACGATTTCGTCCCATCCGCAATCGTCGGCGGTCCCATTGACACGAAAACTTGCTCGCGTGTCATCCCAACGACCGCGATCTGCTTCTCCACGTTGGCAACGACACTCGGTGGGAAGTCCATCGCCAACGGCGTCTCCCTCACCCACTTCGAAAGGTACTTCTCGCCCGCGGCCCCGGCTTCAAGCGTGTAGACCCGGCCCGTCTCCGGATCGCGGAGGTCCCAATTCGTTGAACCGCCGGACAACTCGAGGCGTGTTCCAACAGGGATGATCTCGGGCACTGATTGCCAGTTCTTCCAGGGAATCCGCCGGTGCCCGAGGACCTTGAGGTTGCACCGGGCGTAGACCGTGCGAGCACCTTCCGCTGGTGTCTCGCGGGTCTTCGGCCCTCCCGCGCAACCCGAACAGAGAAACGCGGCCCCGAGCACGAGCATCCACAGCGTCCTCATCAAACCGACCTCCGGACAAGAGGATCCAGGAGCGCCAACTCTACTCCCACAGAGTGCCACACGGCGACCACACATGACACCGGGGGCCGGCAACACGTGGGATCCCAGGTCAAGAACAGGCCGTCTCAGAGGATCGGTGACCACGCTCACAAGCTCCTCGCGAGGAAGGGGGACGGGCTCTGCGCCGAACGGATGCGAGCATCAATCGGTGTCAGTGTAAGGACCGTTTCACCGCGGTTGGTCTGCAGAAGTCTGCGCGAGTGGAGCGCCGGGCGCCGGTGGATGGCACTCAGAAGCGTGTCGGGCACGATTGTGGGCTCCGGCCTATTGCTTCCTCAGAGCCAGGCGTGCGGTCTCGAGCGGCAGGTAGAGATGTAGCTCGTCCTCCTCGAGGGACTGGAACCCGAACTTCCGATAGAAACTCCGGGATTCCTCGTCCTTGGCGATGACCTCGACCGCTCGAACACCAATGGACTCCGACACCTCGAGCGCGATACCGAGGGCCTCGACGAGCAGGATCTTCCCCAGTCCCTGCCCCGCTGCCCGCCGGTCCACGGCAAGCCTGGCAATGTGAACGACAGGCACGTCGTATCGAGGGAGTTTCCTCTTCTCTTCGGGGGGAAGATCCTCGAACTCGATCGAACCATTTCGGATGGTCAGATACCCGTAGACTCTCGAGTCTCCGGGCTCGAGCGCAACGAAGGTCCGGCCGATCCCCTTGGTGTCGTTTTGCCGAGCGTGTCTCTCCAGGAAGTCATCGAGGGCGGGTTTGCCGCAGTCGAAGTCCTTCCGAACATGCTCTTT
>JBDLIY010000366.1:0-4399 GCA_039714635.1 Planctomycetota bacterium | reverse complement strand
CGATCTACGACCAGATCGTGTCGAGCCGGCGCGACCCCGCGCTGGTGGAGAAGATCGGCAGGAACCGCTTCCGCCTCTCGGTCTTCCCCGTCCTGCCGCGAGTCCGGACGATCGTCGAACTCACGTGGATCGAACAGGTCCCGCTTTCCCAGGGGGTCTACCGGTACGTCTATCCGCTCGCCCTGGCGGGAACCGGCGAGAGGGTCCGGCGCGACTTCTCCTTCTCCCTCACCGCGGACTCGACGATCCCCATCACACAGATCACCTCCCCGGCGAAGGACATGTCGCTGAAGGTCGCGGCCGACGGCCGGTCGGCCACGGCCGGGCTGGTCCGCCGCGGCGGGCGCCTCGACCGGGACATCGTCGTTTCGACGGCGGTCACCGTCGCCGAGCCGACGCTCACGGTCCGCACGTACCGGGGCGGGAAGGGCCACGGTTTCTTCACGGCGATCCTGACGCCTCCGCCGGTGAAGCCCGAGGACCTCGTCGCGCGGGACGTCGTGCTTCTGCTCGACACGTCGGGGAGCATGCGCGGGGAGAAGCTGCAACTGGCGCAGGCCGCCGCGCGCCTGCTCATCGCGGGACTCCGTGAGGTCGACCGCGTCAACGTCGTCGCGTTCGGCACCTCCCTGGAGCCGTTCGCGGACGGTCCCGTGCCGGTGACGGAGGAGAACCGGAAGAAGGTCGAAGCGTTCCTCGCGGGCCTGGCGGCCGGCGGCACGACCGGCCTCGGGGACGCGATGAAGCTCGCGGGGGACGTCGAGGCCCCGGCCGGGCGCGTCCGGACCGTGATCCTCCTGACCGACGGACACCCCACGACCGGGGAGACGGAAGCCTCCCGGATCGTCGAACTGGCCCGCCAGGGCGGGAAGAAGGGGCTCCGCTTCTTCTGCTTCGGCGTCGGCGACGACGTGAACCCCCCGCTGCTCGACGGCATCGCTTCCGCCGGGTCCGGGGGCAGCGAGATCCTCCCGACGGCCGAGGACGTGTCGGTCCGCCTGGCCCGTTTCCTCGACCGGACGGCGGCCCCGGTCCTCTCGGACATCCGGTTCGAGATCGAGGGGGCGAAGACGTACGACGTCTTCCCGCGCCCGATCCCTTCCGCCGGTCTGGGCCGCCAGATCGTGATCGCGGGGCGCTACCGCGAGGGCGGGAAGCACGGCGTCACGGTCCGCGCGACGCTCGGAAACCAGGCGATCGCCCTCACGCGGCAAGTCGAGTTCGCCACCGAGGCCGCGGGCCGGCGCTCCGTCGTGCACGTCTTCGCCGCCCGGAAGCTCGCGTACCTGGAGGGCGAGATGCGGGCGCGATCGGGCCTCTCCGACCTCGCCTTCTTCGAGGCCGTCGACCGCGGCGACTCGGACGAGACGGACGAGATCATCGAGGAGATGATCCGCACCTCGCTGACGTGCGGCGTGCAGTGCGTCTACACGTCCTTCCTCGTGCTGCTGCCCGAGGACCGGTGGCGGATCGACCCGGAGGACGAGGAGGCCCTGGCGAAGGCGAAGCAGCGGGCCGACGACGCGAAGAAGGACGCGGTGGCCAATGAGAACGGGGGCCCCGCGGAGAGCGGCGAGCCCGTCCCGATGCCCGGGACCGGGGAGGAGGGAGCGCCCGCCGTGCCTCCGCCGCCGAACGAATCGGTCCCCGACATTCCGGACGCCCCGGACATCCCGAACGAGGACCCGCCGCCCCCGGAGCGATCCGAAGATCCCCCGCCGCCGGACGAGGGCGAGGGCAATGAAGAACCTCCGCCGTCGGACCCGCCTCCCCCCGCGGAGGACGAGGGCGGCCCGCACCGCGGACCGGCCGGCGACGTTCCGCCGGACGAGCGCCACCCGAACAGTCCTCCGCCGGAGGATGGCGGAGCCCCCGCCGGAGGCGGAGAGGGATCGGGCGATGGCGGCGGCGACAGTGAACCGGCTCCGCCGGCGGCCCCGACGCCACCTCCGGCCGCCGCAGCCGGCGGCGCCATCGGAAAGGCGGAAGGGCCGGGCGGTCCGGGCGGTCGGAAGGCGAGGACGGGCGCGGTTCGCGACTCGGCCTGGGTCCTGTGGTGGCGGAGCAACGCCGACGGGATCCTCGCGGCGGCCGCGGACCGGGGCGTGCACCGCACGCATCCCCCCGCGAGCCCGGCGACCATCGAGACCCTGCGCCGGATCGTGACGAACGCCGCGGCGACCACCGCGCTCCGCGGCGAGGCCGCGCTCGCCCTCGGCCGGATCGGGGGCGCGACGGAGCACGGGATCCTGGTGGAGGCCGTCCGCAACGGCGCTCCGGGTCTGGCGGTCCCGGCCGCCCTCGGGCTCGGTGTCGCGGCGACGCCGGCCCCCGGCATCCGCACCGCCCTGCTCGAGACAATCCGGGACCAGGTGCGGGACGTCCGCGTCCGGATCGCGGCGATCCTCGCGCTGGGCCTGATGCGGGACGAATCGCCGGCGGTGATCCTCGAGCTGTTCTCGCGCCTCGACGGCACCGAGCCCGACGACCAGGTCCCCGCGGCGGCCCTGTTCTCGCTCGGCCTGATCGGCGACGAAGGCTTCGTCCCGCGACTCTCCGAGTGGCTGAAGACGGGGCGGATCGGGCGACGGCGCATCGAGACCCGGGAAGCGATGGCGATCGTCGACGCCCTCGGCCGGATCGGCCACGGGCGGGCGGCGGCGCTCCTCGCGCAGACGCTCCGCGGCACGGACATCGAGGTCCGGCGCTCGGCCGCGATCGCCCTCGGCCGGGTCTTGCCCCGGCTCCCCGAGGCGGAGCAGGTCCGCCAGGTCCGGTTCCTCCTTCGCTACCGGAGCGACATGAAGGACGCCTGGACCCGGAACTACCTCACGGTCTCGCTCGGCCGGATCGCCGCTTCGGAGGAGACATACCCCCGCGTGCGGAAGGCCATCGTCGCGGTCTTTTCGAAGGAACTCTCGACGGTCCGCCGTCTCGCCGGAGCCGAGTTCGTCGCCCTGGCGCTCGGCCTGGCGACACCGTCCTGCGAGCTCGGGGAACGGGAGGAGATCCGCGCGGTGCTCCGGCACGCGGCGGGCCGCCTGCGTGGCAAGGACGCCGCGCGCGGGTACATGCTCGTCGGCGTCGCCCTCGCGGGCGACCGGTCGACGGAGACCGGGGACCTGCTGCTCTCGACGCTCCGCCGCCGGCGCTCCCGGGTGACGCGGATGGGCGCGGCGACGGCGATCGGCCTGCTCGAACTCCGGGCCGGCGAACCGGAGCTTCGTCGGTTGCTGCGGACGCCGGAGGGTCCGGAGTTGACGGCGACCGCCGCGGCGGCGGCCGGTCTGATCGGCGACCCGGCGTCGAGGGACGCCCTGATCCTCCGCCTCACCGCGAAGTCGACGGGAACCGGGGAGCGGCGGGCCGTCGCCACGGCCCTCGGGCGGATGGGCCACGCGAACGCGGCGCCGGCGCTGCGCGGAGTCCTTTCCTCGGGCCCCACCGACCGGGCGAGGGCGGGCGCCGCGCTGGCTCTCGGCCTGCTGCACGCGCGGGCGGGGACGATCCCGCTCCACCGGCTGAGCGAGGACCTGCACCACCCGGCACTCGGGCCGGCGATCCGGTACGTGATGGACTGGAAGTAGCGGGGACGGGACTTCCTCTGTTCAAAGCCCGGCGCATTCGGGCAGACTGTCCGCATGTCCGGGACCTGGTGGTTCGCGATCCGCGTCCTGGCGCGCGTCTGCGTCCGGATCTACTACCGCGCCTTCCGCGTGGAGCACGCGGATCGGATCCCCCCGTCCGGCCCCGTCCTCTTCGTCGTGAACCACCCGAACGCCGTCATGGACGCGGCGATCGCCCTGGCCGCCGTGCCGCGTCCCCTCTCGTTCGCGGCGAAGAACACGCTCTTCTTCGCCCCGGTGATCGGGTGGATGCTCCGGAAGCTCGGGGCGGTGCCCGTCTACCGCCCCGGGGACCGCACCGGCCGCGCCCGCGAGAACCTGAAGATGTTCGCGGCCTTCACGGAGCACTTCCGGCGGGGCGGCGCGGCCGCCATCTTCCCCGAGGGGCACAGCCACCTCGACCCGGAACTCAAGGAGGTGAAGTCCGGCCCGGCGCGGATCGCGCTGGACGCGGAGGGGGACGCGGACTTCACGCTCGGCCTCCGCGTCGTCGCGATCGGCCTCCACTACGAGCCGAAGCAACGGTTCCGCGGCGAGGTCAACGTCCGGATCGGGGAGCCGTTCGGAGTGGCGGACCTGAAGGACACGCCGCGCCGGGAGGCGATCGACATCGTGCGGGATCGCATCGCCGACGCCCTCCGACCCCTCGTGCTCCACCTCGACCGGACGGACCTCGAGCCCCTGGTCCGCGAGGTCGTCGACGTCTACGAGGAGCACCGGCGCCTGCACCCCGACGTCGTGACGGACCGGCCCCGCGCCGGGCTCCTCCACGT
>JBDLIY010000365.1:0-4438 GCA_039714635.1 Planctomycetota bacterium | reverse complement strand
CTGCGGTCCGTGCCGCCCTCCTCGATCTTGCGGAGGAAGACGATCTCCTCGCCCCACTCGCTGACCGCGACGTTCAGATTCGTCACGCCGGGGGCGCGGTCCGCCAGCTCCGTCAGCTCGTGGTAGTGCGTGGCGAACAGCGTCCGGGCGCCGACGACCCGCGCGATGTGCTCCGTCACCGCCCAGGCGATCGCCACGCCGTCGTACGTGCTCGTCCCGCGCCCGATCTCGTCCAGCACGAGCAGCGAACGGGTCGTGGCGTTGTTCAGGATGTTCGCCGTCTCGCTCATCTCCACCATGAAGGTGGACTTGCCCTGGCTGAGGTCGTCCGACGCGCCGACGCGGGAGAAGATCCGGTCCGCCACGCCGATCTTCGCGCTCGCGGCCGGGACGAACGAGCCGCACTGGGCCATCAGGACGATCAGCGCCGTCTGGCGCAGGTAGGTCGACTTCCCGCTCATGTTCGGGCCGGTGATGACGAGGACGCGGCGCGACTCCGCCTCCATCCGGACGTCGTTCGGGACGAAGCGCTCCTCCGTCGACGTCTGCTCGAGCACCGGGTGGCGCCCCGCGACGATCTCGAGGCCGGGCTCGCCGTCGACCTCCGGCCGGGCGTAGCCGCCGCGGTCCGCGGCCTCCGCCAGGGACGCCAGCGCGTCGATCCGGGCCACCGATTCCGCCGCCGCCTGGATCCGGCCGACGTGCTCGCCGATCTTTGCCCGGACCTCCATGAACCGCTCGAGCTCCAGGTCCTTCGCCCGCTCGTCCGCGGTCAGGACCTTGGTCTCGTACTCCTTCAACTCCGGCGTGATGTAGCGCTCGGCGTTCTTCAGGGTCTGCTTGCGGTGGTACTCCGCCGGGGCCTTGTCGCGGTTCGCGTGGGTGATCTCGATGTAGTAGCCGAAGACCCGGTTGTAGCCGACCTTCAGGGTCGAGATGCCGGTGCGCTCGGCCTCGCGGGCCTGGAAGTCGGCGATCCACTGCTTGCCGTCGCGCCGGAGGTTCCTCAACTCGTCGAGCTTCTCGTCGAACCCCTCGCGGATCAGGCCGCCGTCCTTGATTGTCGCGGGCGGCTCGTCGTGGATCGACGCGGCGATGCGGTCGCGCAGGTCGGTCAGCGGGTCGATGCCCGACGCGGACTCCGCGAGACTTCCGGAGTAGGCGCCTTCGAGGAGCGACGTCAGCCCCGGCAGCGCGTCCGCCGACTGGCGGAGCGAGACGAGGTCGCGGGCGTTCGCCCGGCCGGTGGCGATCTTGGCCGCGATCCGCTCCAGGTCGTAGATGCCGGCGAGGGCGTCCCGGACGTCGCGGCGGAGGAAGTCGTGGCCCTTCAGTTCGTCGACCGCGTCGAGGCGCGCGCGGATCGCCTCGGGATCGACGAGCGGCGCCACGAGCCAGCGGCGCAGCCGGCGGCCACCCATGGCGGTCTTCGAGTGGTCGAGGACGCCGAGCAGCGTGTTCTTCTTCGTGCCCTCGCCCATCGCCTCCGTGATCTCGAGGGCGCGGCGGGTCACGCGGTCGAGCACGAGGTAGCTGCCGTCGGTGACGCGCTCGATCCGCGCGATGTGATCGAGCCCCGTCTTCTGGGTCTCCGAGAGGTACTGGAGGAGGGCGCCGGCGGCGTTGAGCGCCAGGGTCAGGTCGCCGCAACCGAAGCCGTCGAGGGTCTTTGTGCCGAAGTGGCCGGTCAGGGTCCGGTGCGCCTCGGCGCGGTCGAACGCCCAGTCCGGACGGCGGGAGACGGAGCCGCGAGCGGACTCGGAGAGCGCCTTGATGAGTTCGGGGCGCTCTTCCGCGAGCGTCTGCGGGACGAGGATTTCCGCGGGATCGACACGAGCGACTTCATCCAGCAGTCGCGCGGCGCCACAGTCCTCGGCCCGGAACGTGCCCGTCGAGAGGTCCACCCAGGCGAGGCCGGCGCCGGACGCGTCGGCGAACACGCCGGCGAGGAAGTTGTTCGTCTTCGCTTCGAGGACCGTGTCCTCGGTGACCGTGCCCGGGGTGACGACGCGGACGACGGCGCGCTCGACGATCCCCTTCACCTCCCGCGGATCCTGCATCTGCTCGCAGATCGCGACCTTGTGGCCCTTCTCGAGCAGGCGGCGGAGGTAGGTGTCCACGGCGCGGACGGGGACGCCGGCCATCGGGATCGGGTTGGCCTTGTCGCGGCTGGTCAGGGTGAGGCCGAGTTCGCGGGCCGCGACCTTCGCGTCCTCGTGGAACATCTCGTAGAAGTCGCCCATGCGGAAGAAGAGCAGCGCGTCGGGGTGCTCCCGCTTCGCGTCGTGGTACTGCCGCATCATGGGGGTGACGGCGCCGGACGACATGGGCACGGTTTTACCGGAAGGAGTTGCTCTTGTACTCGTTTGCGCCTTCCGGGCTCCCATCGACCAGTCCGTCCCCGGCGCTGTTCGACGTCGAGTTGTTCCAGATGAGGTTGCCGGCGGCGGCCGCGTCCACGACGAATCCGTCCGATCCGGAGCCCCCGGCTTCGCAGCCGCGGATCTCCGAGTCGGAAGCGAAGAGGACGATGCCGCGCCCCTCGGCCTTCTTCCCCTTCTCCCGGTGGACGTAGTGGCCGACGCCCTCGATCACGCGGCCGTCTCCCCCGACCTCGTTCGTCTTGTTCCCCTTGATCAGGTTCGCTTCTCCCGAGACCCGGATCCCGTCGCCTTCGACCTTCTTCAGCCGGTTCATCCGGACCCAGCAGTCGGTGCCGGAGACGAGAATCCCGTCGCCCTGCACTCGCCTGACCCTGTTCTTCCGGCAGAGGTTGCTCGTGCCCGCGATGTCGAGGGCGCCGAGCGTGCAGTCGGAGATCCGGTTCTCGCTGGCCCGGCTCTCGAAGGTGTCCGGTCCGAGCGCGACCGCCCAGCCGCACTCCTCGAACTCGTTCTTCCGGACCTCGTGGTAGGCCTCGCCGGCGATGAACACGCCGTGCTGCCCGATCCGCCGGATCTTGTTCTTCCAGACCTCCACGCGGCGGGCCGGCCCCGATCCGCCGTCCGTCGCGTGGACGGCCGACCCGGCGACGTCCTGGATGGTGCACTTCCGGACCCGGTAGGTCCGGCCGCCCTCGATCCGGACGCCGTCCCCGGCGCTGCCCCCCTCACGACCCTTGATCCTGACGTTCTTCACGCGGCCGTCGTCGCAGTCCCTGAGGACGATCGCGTGGGTCCCCGCGTTCACGATGTTGACGCCCTTGACCTTCACTTTCCGGCAGTTGATGAAGGTGAAGGCCGGGGCGCCGGCGGGAGGCTCGATGTCCGGGCGCTTCCTCCCGAGGATCTGAACGTCGACCTTGTCCGCGATGACGACGTTCTCGGCGTAGGGGCCCTTGTGGATGATGACCCGGTCGCCCTCCTCCGCGGCGTCGACGGCGGCCTGGATCGTGGGGAACTCCCCCGGGACGTGGTGCCCTTTCGCCAGCGCGGGCGTCGCGAAGGCGAAGAGGAGAATCGGGAGGATGACGAAAACGGCTCGGCGCATACCTGGTGACCTCTCGCAGAGCGGGACATCCTGTCAGGCGACACCGGGGAAAAGCAAGCTCCTCGGGACGCAGACAAGGAGGCGATCCTTGATCCGGCCGTGAGTCGCCGACATACTCCCCCGGTCGTTCGTCTCCCCGGCCAGCACTTGACGGGTGCACATTGAAACTGATTCAGGCGGTGGTTCCGCCGGAGTCCATTCACCGGGTCCAGGACGAGCTGAACCGGGTGGAGGTCTTCCGCCTGACCGTCAGCGACGTCACCGCGGTGGTGGGCGATTCGGCACCAGATGCAGCCAGGGCCATGACGTGGGGGCAGTCCCCCGCGGCCCGGCTCGAGATCGCGGTCAACGAGAATTTCGTCCGGCCGACGCTGGATGCGTTGCACCGGGCCCTGAAGGACGTCGATGACCCGGCCGTCGGAACGGTCTACGTGCTTCCGCTGAAGGACGTGATCCGGATCCGGACGGGAGAACGAGGACCCGAAGCCGTTTGACCACACCATGGATTGGGCCATCGAGAGGAGGCACCGATGACGCCGAGTGAGGTACTTGCCCTTTGCCGCGAGAAGGACGTGCGGGTCGTGGACCTGCGCTTCATGGACTTCCCGGGGCTCTGGCAACACTTCTCCGTGCCTCTCTCCATGCTCTCCGAGGATTCGTTCGAGGACGGGTTCGGCTTCGACGGCTCATCGATCCGCGGCTGGAAGAACATCAGCGAGAGCGACATGATCATGGTGCCGGACCCGACCACGGCCATGGTCGATCCGTTCATGGCGCATCCGACCCTCGTGATGATCTGCAACGTCCTCGACCCGATCACGAAGGAGGACTACGCGCGCGACCCGCGGAACGTGGCGAAGAAGGCGGAGAACTACCTCCGCTCCACCGGCATCGCCGACACCGCCTACATCGGGCCGGAGTGCGAGTTCTTCATCTTCGACGACATCCG
>JBDLIY010000364.1:0-4440 GCA_039714635.1 Planctomycetota bacterium | reverse complement strand
CAGTGTGAGTCGCGCTTCACGGTGGACGGGAAGCCGGGAGAGTTCGAAGCGGTGATTGGCCTGTCGCCCCAGACGGAGGATGCCACGATTCTCTCTCCGACCTCCGGGACGATGTTCTCCTGGGAGGTGGTGGGCGACCTCGGTCTCGGTACCGCCGTTTTCATCGATCCGGCCCGTACCGCGGTCTACGGCGACGCCAACAATATCGCGCGTACCGACGAGACCGGCTACGTCCGCTGGTTCGCCGGCTACGCCTGGGAGGGTCAGGGGGAGATTGCGTCGCTCGAGGGGTGGAAGGCGTACCTCGCGGACTTCGCGAAGCGAGTTGCTGCGAAGCCTTTCGCCGACCACCACGCGACGCTCACGGTCCACACCGCCGAGCCGCCGCCGGCGCCACTCGAGATTGCCCCCGTCGACGGCGTGTCCGGCGCGTTCCGCCTGATGACGAACGGCGGCTGGTGCTGGTACCAGGATCCGCGGGCGATCGTTCTCGGCGACGGCCGAGTCGTCTTCAACTCCGTCGCCGGCGCCACGTACGGCGGGATCGACGGCGGCGACCTCTACGTGACGACCTGGAACCCCAAGACGAACGGCCTTCAGCACTTCGAGCTCGCCGACAAGTTCGAGAAGAACGACCACGCGGCGGGAGCGCTGCTCGAGCTTCCCGACGGGAGGATCCACGCCGTCTACGGCCGCCACGTCGGCGACCGCGGGCCGCGCTGGCGGACGACGGTGGAGGCGGGCGCCATCGGTTCGTGGACCGAAGAAGCCACGTTCGACATCGGCGCGCGCTACTCCTACACGAACCTCTACCGGTTGTCCGCCGAGGCCGGCCGCCTCTACAACTTCTCGCGCACGCGCGGCTTCAACCCGAACTGCACGATCTCCGATGACGGCGGGAAGACCTGGAAGTACGGCTGGCGGCTGCTGTCCTGGACGAAGGAGGATCTGAAGGGCGACCCGAAGTTCACCGGCATCGACGGCTGCCGGCCCTACGTCCGCTACGCCGGCAACGGCCGTGACGAGATCCACTTCATCACGACGGAGGACCACCCGCGCGCCTACGACAACTCGATCTGGCACGGGTACTACAAGGGCGGGAAGCTCCACGACTCGACGGGGAAGGTGGTCGGAGAGCCGGGCCTCGACGGGACGAGCGACGTCAAGCCGACGTCGTTCTCGCAGGCCTTCGCCGGCGCTCCGGACCGTGTCGCCTGGGGCGCGGACCTGGAACTCGACGCCGAGGGCCGGCCGTACTGTGCGTTCTCGGTGCAGGTGGACGGCGCGAAGGAGCGCGGGAAGCGTGGCAAGCCGACGGTCGGCCAGGACCACCGCTACTGGTACGCGCGGTTCGACGGGGAGAAGTGGCACGCCCACGAGATGGCGTACGCGGGAACGCGCCTCTACCCGATGGAGGACGACTACACGGGCCTCGTGGCGCTCGACCCCGACGACCCGGACGTCGCGGTGATCTCGACGAACGCCGACCCGGTGACGGGTAAGCCGCTGATCTCGAAGACGGACGGCCTCCGCCACTGGGAGCTGTATCGCGGCAAGACGGCCGACGGCGGGAAGGCGTGGAAGTGGACCGCGATCACGCGGGACTCGAAGGTGGACAACCTGCGCCCGCTGATCCCCGCGAACCCCGGCGGGAAGCGCGTGATCCTCTGGTGCCGGGGCGACTTCAAGAGCTACGGGAACTACCGGCTGGACGTGTGCGGGATCGCGGAGGCGCGGTAGGCGATCAGTCCTCGTCCCGCCGCCGATACACGACGACGTCGCGGACGAGGATGTTGCCGAGGCGGTCTTTCTGCCGCTCCAGGTCGTAGCGGACCTGGAGGTTCAGCCAGAAGCGCTCCGAGGTCCCGAAGAAGCGGGACAGGCGGAGGGCCGTGTCGGCGGTGATCGACCGCTTGCCGTGCACGATCTCGTTGATCCGTCGGGGCGGCACGCTGATGTCTTTCGCCAGCCGGTACTGGCTGATCCCCATGGGCTCGAGGAACTCCTCCATGAGGATCTCCCCGGGGTGGATCGGGTCGTAGGTCTTGCGTGCCATGTTCTCTCTCAGTGGTAGTCCGCGATCTCCACATCTCGCGCGTCGCCGTTCGCCCAGCGGAAGCACACCCTCCACTGGTCGTTGATCCTGATGCTGTACCGACCCTTTCGGTCGCCTGCCAGCCGCTCCAGGCGGTTCCCGGGAGGGACCTTCAGATCGCTCAGCACGTCCGCAGCATCCAGCAGCAGCAGTTTCCGAAGCGCCGAGCGCTGGATGTCCGCAGGCAACTTCCTCGACCGTTCCCGCCGGAAGATCCGCTCCGCCTCGGGGTCTCGGAAGCTCCGGATCATGGATTCATATTAACGCATCGCGTTAATATCGCAAGGCGTCATGGTTTTGCCCTGACTCCCGAGGGGGGTGACGGTCGCCGCGGGCGTCGGTCTCCTGTGTCTACGCTGGAATTGCCCTGACTCCGTATGGGGTAGACGCGGCCTACCAGTCCGCGAAGGGCTTCGCTTCGACCGCCTTGACGCCGGCGGGGCGGAGGACGACAACCAGGCTCGCGGCCTCCTTCGCGGCGAGCTTCGTCGTGAAGCCGATCATCCGCGTGCCCGGGTTCGGCGCGTCGTGGTCCATCGGCGGCTTCGCCGTCTCGAAGAGCTCCAACTTCGCGCCGGCGGGGGAGAGGACCTCCAAGATGAGCGTCTTCCCGTCCTGCCTGAGCGTCGCCCGGCTGCCGTCGATAGACACCTCCGCCCGCGTGACCATGCCCCAGCGCACCTTCGTCTCGCGGTCCAGCGCGCGGATCTCGTCCCGCACCACCACCGACCGGCCGACGAGCGCCACGCCGCGCTTCGCGCTCTCGAGCTGCCCCGAGTAGACCGGAGTCGTATCCACGATCGTGTGGGGCCGGTCGCCCTCGCCGGAGAACGAGACGATCGCCGCCTTCCCCGTCACGACCTGCGGCTGCCCGTCCACCACGAGGATGTTGTGGCTCATCTGGTTCAGCCGGAAGACCGTCCAGCGCTGGCTCTCCTGGCCCATGTCCCAGATGCGGACCTTCTTCGACTCCAGGCTGTGGTAGTTCTGCGCGCCGAGGTCGATCGCCCAGCGCACGCCGTCCGCCTCCATCACGAAGCCGCCGACGTCCATGTGGCCGTGGTTCACCGACGGCGAGCCGGCCTTGACGCCGACGTAGGTGGCGTCCACGCCCCAGCCCGTGCGGTGCATGGAGACCGGGTTCGGGCCGCCGCCCGTCCAGTGGCACTTCTCCGGCTCGGGGACGCCGCCGGCGCCGCCCGCCCAGGCGAGGAGGAGGGGAAAGAACCGGTTCGACGAGCCCTTCGCGGTCGGCTCCCGCCCAAGGAACCGCGCGAGCATCCGGCGCTCGTTCCAGAGCAGCGACGGCTTCCTGCGCTTCGCCGCGAACCAGGACATCGCGGGCGCCGGGCCGGCCCCCGTCCCGCCGTCGGAGTAGTTGAAGTACATCCCGGTCGGCCCGGTCGCGTGGAGGTAGTAGTCCGAGCACGCGAGGAACCCCTCGGACTCCGAGAGCCCGAAGTCGGTTCCGAGGGCGGACGCGGCCGCCGCGAGGAAGAGTACGTTGTAGGTCGTGCCGTACTCCCAATAGCTTGGCCCTTCGGGATACGCGCCGTCGGGGGCGTACTGGGCCATCGCGCGCGGCAGGTTCTCGACCGCCCGGTCGAGGATCTTCGCGGCGAGGACGGGTTCGTGCTCCGCGACGGCCAGCGCGCCGAGGGAGAGCCCGCCGTGGCAGACCTGATTCCAGTTGTTCACGCCCGTGACCCACCAGCCGCCCTTCAGCGAGGTCTTCAGGCCCTTGGTGACGATTGCCTCCCGGATCGCCTTCCGGGATGCCTCGTCGAGCGTGTCGTACAGCCAGTCGTAACCGATCGCCAGCGCCGTCGTCATCTCGGCCACGTCGAGGAAGTGCTTCGGGTTCCAGTCGGCGAAGCCCGCGGCCGCGAGCATCTCCTGCTGCGCCTTCTTCGCGAAGCGCGCGTCGGCCGTCAACCGGTGCGCCATGGCCGTGTACGTCACGCGCCGGATCGCCGTGCGCGACGTGCCGAGCATCCGCCAGCCGATCATCTTCCGCTCGATCGGCGGGAGCTCGAGCATCGCCGTCGCAACGTCGATCACGTGCTTCCGCGCGGCACCGAGCGCAGGCTTCGCGCGGAGCGCCTCGTCGCTCCCGGGCGAAAGGAACAGCCGCGGGTGGGTGGGGGGTACCTTCCGCAGGAGCGCCTCGACGTCGCGGGCGGAGGCCGCCGTGGCAAGAAGGCAGACGATGATCAGGCCGAGCCCCGGGCGCATCACTTGCTGAAGACCATGATCTCGTCGCAGAAGAACCACGCGTCGCCGCCCGCGCCCTGGTGCCAGTCGGGACAGTGCTGGATCCCGTCGACGTCCATCCGGGCGTAGCG
>JBDLIY010000363.1:0-4444 GCA_039714635.1 Planctomycetota bacterium | reverse complement strand
CGGACCTCGGCGTCGAACCGGTTCTTGTAGAGCGTCAGCGCGTTCATCGCGTAGGCGATGATCATCCCCCCCAGCGGGATCACGTACTGGGCGCTGTCATCCCCCACGACGAGATAGATGACGCCGGCCACCACGCCGAGCGACCCGATCGACATCGCAGTCGCCGCGATCAGCCAGTAGTTCCGCGTCCGGTGGGTCTGGCGGCGCACCGCGTTGAGCGTCGCCACGCCGATCATGACCGACAGCACGAGCAGGTTGAGCCACCGGCTGCTCACCTCGAACACACCCTGGAGCACGAAGCCGATCGCCAGCAGCTGAACGATCGTCCGCACCGTGCCGATGAGGAGCGTCTTCGTCCAGCCGATCCGTTCGACCCGCGCCAGCAGGATCGCCGTCAACATCAGGCCCGACGCGATCGAAAGGTCGATCCAGTCGAGGGCGACGTACGCGGCGGCGGCGATCATTCCTCCTCCTCCGCCGCGATCAGCGCCCGGGTCGCCTCTTCGGCCGGGTCGTCGAAGATCTCCGGGCCGCCGGTCTCCACCACGCGCCCGTCCGCGACCACCAGCACGCGATCCGCCACCCGGCGGGCCTGCGCCACCGTGTGGGTGACGAAGGCGACCGTCAGCGAGTGTTCGTCCCGGAGTTCGCGGACCAGCTTCAGGATCCCCGCCGCCGCCTGCGGGTCGAGGGCGGACGTCGCCTCGTCGAGGAGCAGGACCTCCGGCTCCGGCACGAGCGCGCGGGCGAGCGCCACCCGCTGCCGCTGCCCCACCGAGAGCTGGCCCGGCGTCCGGTCGACGAAGTCCGCCGGCAGGCCGACCCGCTCCAGGCGCTCCCCGGCGTCCGACAGCGCGCCCCCGCCCGCGGGATCGGCCGCGAACTTGAGATCCTCCCGCACCGTCGCCCCGAACAGCACTGGCTCCTGGGCGAGGAACCCGACGCGGCGACGGAGCGCGGTGACACTGAGCTCCCGGATGTCCGTGCCGTCGAGGCGGATCGTCCCCCCATCGGGGTCGAAGAGCCGGCAGGCCAGGCGGAGGAGCGTCGACTTCCCGGCGCCGGAGGGGCCGAGGATGGTGAAGATCGAGCCGGCGGGGACCTCGAAGGAGACGCGGTCGAGGATCGTGTGGTCCCCGCGCCGCAGCGTCACCTCCGAGAAGTTCAGCACACCAGGCCCTCGATCCGCATCACGTGCTCCCGCGCCGCCCCCTCGCTCCAGCCGCCCTCCCCAAGCTCGGCCGCGAGGTTGAGGATCCAGCCGGAGCCCGCGATCTCCTCCGGAACGTACCGGATCCCGCGCCCGATGAGAAAGGCCCCGATCTCGGGACTTTCCAGGGGACCGTTCGCGCCGCCGGCCACGAAGGAGCAGTTCAGGCGCGGCGCGGTCGCCATCGTGAAGACCGGACCGCGCGCGTTCGGGGAGAAGACGTCGCAGGGGACGTCCCAGATCTCGTCGGGGGTGACGACGAGCGCGCCGGCCGCCTCGACCTTCTCCGCGTCGAGGTCGGCGGCGTAGACCTCCGCGCCCTCGTCGAGTAGGAGCTTCACCAGGTGCGCGCCGACGAATCCGGTTCCCAGGACCGAGATCCGGCACCCGGGGAGATCGCCGACGCAGCCCCGGATCGCCGCGAGCACGCCGAGCGCGGTCCACGGACTCGGGAAGCCGGAGCCACCCCGCTCCGTCGGCAGGCCGAGGACACGGTCGAAGACGGTCGCGACCTCGAGCATGTCCTCCGTCGTGAAGCCGAGCCCCTGGGAGACGTACAGGGGCTCGGGCCGGGCGGCCAGGAGTTCGCCGATCTCCCGCGGGTCCACGCCCTCGAGGTCCGCCATCACGCGCCCCGCGAAGGGGGCGTCGACGGCCTCGCAGCGGCGGCCGAAGTCGTCCGCGTCCTCCACCGGGCCGCGATGGAGCTGGATCAGGGTCGGATGCTCCGGGTTCAGTCCTTCCGGAAGCGGAATCTCACGTCCACGGCTCGACACAGGTCCGGGTCCTCGTGTGCGATGAAGGGGTTGACGTCGAACTCACAGATGCGGCGGAAGTCCTGGACGAGGCGCGAAACGCGGAGCAGAGCGTCCTTCACGGCCTCGAGGCGGACGCCGGCCTCGCCCCGGACGCCCTTGAGCAGCGGCCAGGCGCGGATCTGCTCCATCATCGCCGACGCGTCGCGGTCGGTGATCGGCGTCAGGCGGAACGACACGTCCTTCAGGACCTCGACGTAGATGCCGCCCATGCCGAACATCACGAGCGGGCCGAAGACCGGGTCCGTCGCGACGCCGAGGATCGTCTCCTTGCCGCCGCGGACCATCTGCTGGACGAGGTAGCCGTCGACGAGGATCTCCTCCCCGGCCGCGTCGATCTTCCCCTGGATCGTCTCCACGGCCTTGACGACCTCCCCCTTCGACCGGAGGTCGACGACGACCCCGCCGTAGTCGGACTTGTGCGAGATCGTGGGGGACATCAGCTTCACGACGACGGGGTAGCCGCACGTCTCGGCGAATTCGGCCGCGGACGCCGCGTCCGGGCAGATCCGGTAGTCGGCGCAGGGGATGCCGTAGGCGTCGAGGACCTCGAAGCCCTCCATCGTCGTCAGGTAGTCGCGCCCCTCGGCCTCCGCCCCATCGAAGATCGCGGCCGCGCGCTCCCGGTCGACCTCGATCTCCGGCACCTCGCCCGGGTCGCGGTCGCGGATCCGGCCGTACCGGATCATCATCGCGAGCGCGTGGACCGCGCCCTCCGGGAACTCGTAGATCGGGAACCGGGCGTCCATGTCCTTGATGGTGGTCAGGACCTGCTGGCGCGCCATGAAGCAGCAGAAGATCGGCTTCTCGCTGTTCGCCCCGGCCTCGAAGATCGCGCGCGCGACCTTGTTCGGGTCGTGGGTGACCGGCGGGACGTACAGCGTGATGACGGAGTCGACGCCCGGGTCCTCGAGCAGGATCTTCAGGCAGACGCGGTACTGCTCCTCGGAGCTGTGGCCCAGCATGTCGACCGGGTTCTGGACGGAGGCCTCGATCGGCAGCTGGCTCGCGAGCTTCTCCTTCGTCTCGGCGGAGAGTTCCGCCATCCGCATCCCCGAGGATACGACCGCGTCCGTCGCCATGATCGCGGGGCCGCCGGCGTCGGTGAGGATCGCCACGCGGTCGCCCTTCGGCACCGGCTGGGTCGCGAACGCCTGTGCGACCTCGAAGAGCCCCTCCACCGTGTCCACGCGCAGGATCCCGGTCTGCTCGAACAGCGCGTCCGCCGCCATGTCGAGGCCGGCGAGGGCCCCGGTGTGGGAACTCGCCGCCCGCGCGCCGGCCAGCGTCCGGCCGGACTTCACGGCGATGACGGGCTTCTTGCGGACGATCCGCCGGGCCAGCTTCGTGAACTCCCGCGGGTCGCCGAAGCTCTCCAGGTACATGAGGATGAGATCGGTGTCCGGATCGTCCTCCCAGTACTCCAGGATGTCGAGCGTGTTGACGTCCGCCTTGTTCCCCATGGAGATGAACATCGAGGTGCCGAGGTTCAGCGCCTGGGCGTGTTCGAGGATCGCGACGCCCATCGCCCCGGACTGGGAGAGGAACGCGATGTTCCCCTGCTGCGGCATCGACGGCGCGAACGTCGCGTTCATGCTGACGTCGGGGTGGGTGTTCACGACGCCCATGCAGTTCGGCCCGACCATCCTCATCCCGTAGCGCTCGCAGTACTCGAGGAGCTTCTTCTCCCGCTCGAGCCCCTCCGGACCGACCTCGCGGAAGCCGGCGGAGATGACGATGACGCCCTTGATCCCGCGGCGGCCGCAATCCGAGAGGGCCTGCTCGACGTACTGCTGCGGCACGATGATGATCGCCAGGTCGATGTCGTCGTGGATCTGCAGCACGGTCCGGTAGACCTTCATGGACGAGATGACCTCGGCCCGTGGGTTCACGGGGAAGACCTTCCCGTTGAACTCGTAGCCGAGCAGGTTCCGGAGAAATTCGCGGCCGATCGAGCCGGCGCGGCGGGAGGCTCCGATCACGGCGATGGACCGGGGCTTGAAGATGCAGTCGAGGGATCCGCGTTCCGTGGACATTCTCTCACTCGGGGCTGGCGACTCGGGAAGGGCGCATTGTCCCCGGTCCGAAGCGCGGATGGTCAGGAAATGGGGATGGGCGGGCCGTCAGCCGGAGACAGCGGCCTCCCGGGCCGCCTCGACGAGTTCCATCGGGTCGAGCGGCTTCGGGAAGAACTTCGTGGCGCCGGCCCGGATGGCCGTGGGCCCCACGTCCGGGTCACGGCTGCCGGAGATGGCCAGGACCTGCGGCGAGATCTCGGTGTGCTGCTTCAGCTGGCGCAGGACCTCGAATCCGTCGATGCCCGGGAGCAGGATGTCGAGGACGAGAACGCGGGGCTTGAAGCGGCCGACCTCGATGAGTCCGGTGGTGCCGTCGGACGCGGTCTCGACGATGACTTCAC
>JBDLIY010000362.1:0-4478 GCA_039714635.1 Planctomycetota bacterium | reverse complement strand
GGAGACCTATCGCCGCCGGCTCGAGCTTCTCACCATCGACCTGCTTCGCGTTGATGCAGATCAGCAGGACGCGTTCGGTGTCCTTCGCGTTCGCGAGACCCGCGGCGAGGGTCTTCTTCCAGTCGATCTTCCCGGCGGCCCGGACGTCGGCGGGGGCGAGGGAGAGGAGAAGGGCGAGGACGGCGACGAGGCAGAGGGTGCGCGCCATGTGAGAGTCTCCCAGGGTGCAGACCGGAGAATCCGGGGAACGGGCCCACTCCGGTTCCGGCAACCTACTCTACGTTACCCGCGCGGACCCCGTTTGGTTTCGGGCGCATCCATGGCGAGGTCAGTCGCTCGCCGCGGCGACCGGGGCCACGAACCTTCCGAGACCCTCCCCTCCGGGCGCGAGGGGGAGCCTCGCCCGCCTGGCGGCCGAGCGCATCGCCAGGTTCAGGCCCGAGTAGAAGATCGGGACCTTCCGGTGGCAGGGGAAGCGCCGGGCGATCGAGCCCAGCCCGTAGAACCGCCGCCTCGCGTGGCGCTGCCCCTCCGCGAGTTCCCGCGGACTCATCCCGGCCGGCCGGAAGACCACGGTCGAGTGATCGTAGTGCTCCCAGGCCTCCGAGAACAGCCGGCCCTCCGCCCGGTACCGGTCGAACACCTCGGTGCCGGGATACGGCGTCAGCACGTTGAGCGTCGTGGAGAACACGCGGCACTTCAGCAGGAAGTCCACCGTCGCGTCGAAGATGTCCGTGTCGTCCGAGTCGAAACCGAAGACGACGGATGCGTGGAACGCGACGCCCGCCGCCTGGATCCGGCCGACCGCCGCGGCCACGTCGTCGAGATCCCGGAAGCACTTCTTCATCCGCTCCATGCTCGCCTCCGAGACGGTCTCCATCCCGAAGAACAGCGCCCGGCAGCCGGACTCGTACGCGAGGCGCATCAGGTCCTCCCGCATCGCGAAGGTCATGGACGCCTGGCCGACCCAGCGGATGTCGAGGGGCTTCAGCGCCGCGAACAGCTCCCGCGCGAAGGCCGGCGCGGCGATGACGTTGTCGTCGAGGAAGAGGAACCGCTTGCCGCCGCTGCGCCGGATGTCCTCGACCACCCAGTCGACGTCGTAGGTCCGGACCTTGCGGCCGTACACGCGGGAGGTGGAGCAGAACTCGCACGCGAACGGACAGCCGCGCGTCGTCATGACCGGGAGGATCCCCCGGAACCGCCGGTGGGGGCCGAGACTCCGGCGCGGGAACGGCAGGCCGGACAGCTTCGGCACTCCCACGCCCTCGTAGGTCCGCTTCAGCGCGCCCCGCTCGACGTCGGCCAGGAGTTCCGGCCAGACCTCCTCCGCTTCGCCTACCACGACGGCGTCGGCGTGGCGGAGCGCCTCCTCCGGCAGGATCGTCGGGTGGATGCCGCCGAGGACGACCGTGGCGCCGCGCCGGCGGAAGTGGTCCGCCAGCTCGTAGCCGCGGGTCGAGTTCGCCGTCATGAGGGAAAGGCCGACGAGGTCGGCTTCGAGGGAGCGGTCGATCTCCTCGAACTCCTCCTCGACGATCCGCACGTCGTGGCGCCGGTCGGTCAGCCCGGCGAGCACCTGGAGCGCGATCTGGGGGATGCGAAGGGGGCCGGGCGTCTTGTGGGCCGGGTCCTGGCAGGGCGAGAGAAGCAGGATCTTCATGTCGGCCTCCGGAGGTCCGCAATCCTCGGGACCAGACTACGCTTTCCCCCGGGAGCCGGGGTTTCGGGAGTGTGGTCGCGTGGTCAAAGCTCTGTATGCGGCGGAGCGAAGAGGAGAGGAAGTCCGCCCCCCGTCGGGAATCCGTCCGGATTCCGGCCCGGAAACAAATGAGGGATCCGGCCCGAGTGTGCAATTGTCGTTCAATTGGCTTGGGATTAGTGGACGTACCGGTGCCCTGCGCGGGCCCACCTTTTCGTCGACCTTGCCCCTCGTCACACGGTGGTCTCCGGAATACCGGGGTCGAGCTGTTCTTCCCCATCGGGGCCACACAATTGCAGTTCTCAAGGAAAGATTCACATCATGTCTCAAGGCGCAGTGAAGTGGTTCGATGACGCAAAGGGCTTCGGCTTCGTAGAGGAAGATGGTGGCGGAGACGTGTTCGTTCACCACAGCGAGATCAAGATGGAGGGGTTCAAGACCCTTTCCGAAGGTGACCGCGTAGAGTTCGACAAGACGGCCGGCCCCAAGGGCGACAAGGCCATCAACGTCCGCAAGCTGTAAAGCCGGCGCGACCACGACAGGGGGCCCCGCGATTTCAAACGCGGGGCCCCCTTTCTGATTCTGCGAATTCCGGGACGGCTGTCCGAACATGGCGGTGGTCTGCGCCGGGACCGTGAGAGTGTGAAACTCGGGGAGCGGCCACTCGATCCTTCTCTCGCCCTCGCGGATCGTGACGGACAGGCCACGCCCTCCCGAGCCCGGCGATGAGCCACCCGTGCCGGCGTACTGCGGGCCGGCACGCGCGACCGGTCGTCAGAACCGTTCGCGGATCGGCGTCAGGCGGATCACCTTCCCCGGCCGGTTCAGCACGACGTACACCGCGCCGTCCGGGCCGCAGGCCACGTCGCGGACACGGCCCATGCCCTTGACGATCGTCTCGGAGTGCATGACCCGGTCTTTCTCCACGGTGAGGAGGTCGACGGACTCGTACTTCAGCGCGCCCACGAGCAGGTGGTTCCGCCACTTCGGGAAGAGCGCCCCGCGGTAGAAGTCCAGCCCGCAGACGGCGGTGGAGGGGCGGTAGAAGAGGACCGGCTGCTCCATGCCCGGTTTGCGCTCGAACTTCGTGAGGACGCGCCCGTCGTAGTGCCGGCCGTAGGAGATCTCCGGCCAGCCGTAGTTGAGCCCCGGCCGGATGAGGTTGATCTCGTCGCCGCCCATCGGACCGTGCTCCGTCTCCCAGAGCCCGCCGGTCGCCGGGTGGAACGCGAGCCCCTGCGGATTGCGGTGGCCGCAGGAGAAGACCGACGGTAGCGCACCCTCCTTCCCGACGAACGGGTTGCCGGTCGGGATCGTCCCGTCCCGGTTCACCCGGTGGATCTTCCCGTTCGGCTTCGCGGGATCCTGGGCCATCGGCCGCGCGCCGCGGTCTCCGATCGCGAAGTAGAGGCGGCCCTTCTCGTCGAACACGATGCGGGAGCCGTAGTGGTGGCGCGTCGGCAGGTTCGTCTCGGGCGGCGCCTCCCAGACCACCTGCTCGTCGACCCATGCATGGTCGCGGATCCTCCCGCGCACGATCCGCGTCATGGCCGGCGGGCGCTCGCGTGTCTCGCCCGGCGGCGCATGGCTGTGTGCGAGGTAGATCCAGCCATTCTTTGCGACCTCCGGATCGGCCGCCACGTCCAGCAGGCCTCCCTGCCCTTCGGCCACGACGGCCGGCGTTCCCCGCACCGCCCTCGCGTCGAGCTTCCCGTCCCGAACCACGCGCAGTCGCCCGGCGCGCTCCGTGACGAGCATCGTCTTCGCGTCGATGAAGTCCACGGCCCACGGCACCTCGAGGCCCTCGGCCACGGCCTCGACGCGGATGTCGTACTCCTGGGACTGGATCGTCTCCGGTGTGGGCCGCGGCTTCGGGTCATAGACCTTCTCCTGCTCGATGAGGAAGCGGGTGATGGCGTTGATCTCGCCGTCGGAGAGCGTCGACTCGTAGGCAGGCATGCCAAGGTGGGTGATGCCGTGCTTGATGTTCCGACGGACGTAACCGGTGCCGGCCCCGTGATTCCAGACTCCGTCCACGAGGCTCTGCGCGTTTCCACCCTGCAGGTCGGCGCCGTGGCATTGGGCGCAGTGCTTCGCGTAGAGGGCTTTCCCGTCGTGGCGCTCCTGTGCGGACAGGACCGCGACGGCGGTGAGAACGAGGATGAGGGGGAGGAGAGTGCGGAGGGATCTCATGCCGCCATCTTAGCCACGCACTCCGCGCCCGGCCTCAGACCGCGATCGAGACCTTCCGCCGCGCATGGCCCGCTGCGAAGTGCAGACAGGCACGCCAATGAGCCAGCGGTCCGTACCGATCCTGCACGATGGCCTTCATCGGTTCCCTCCCGTTTCCTCAGCGCGGCAGCCGGGCTTCGGCTTCGCGTCCGGCGCCCACGTCGACGGCGCCGCTCTTCCGGCAGACCTCCCAGCCGAGCTTCCCGTCCTCATCGCGGTCGGTCGCGTACTCGAGGAGGACGCGATACCGCCCGGGCATCACGGCCGGCACCCGGACCTCCCACTCGTCCCGCTCGGGGACGAACCCCACGTCCGCGGTGACTTCGGTCCCCTCGCCGGATGGCACCAGGCGGACCCGGTGGATCACCGGCTCTTCGAGCTCGCCCTCGAACCGGACGACGACGGATCCCGTCGCGGGCATCTCGATCCGCGCCGTCTCGTCGGCGGCGTCCGCGACGACTTCGTGCACCTTGCCCGCGTAGGTGACGAGCAGCCGCACGGCCTTTGCCGGAAGGTCGTGGAAGTCGTAGATCCCTTCGGCCAC
>JBDLIY010000361.1:0-4485 GCA_039714635.1 Planctomycetota bacterium | reverse complement strand
CCGCAGACGCGCCCGCGGCCGTTCGTTCGCCTGCATCGAGCGGGCGACGAGGAGCGCGAGCTCCGCCGGCGCCGAGTCGGCGTTTCCTCCGACCCCGGCGATGACCATCGCCGCGATCCGGTCCGGCGGGTCGTAGCGCTTCGCGGCGAGCCGGACGTCGTGGGGCCGCGGCCGGCGCGTCACGATGGGAGCGAAGAACGCCTCCGTCTCCTCCGCCGTCTCCCGGTCGAACTCGAAGGTGCCGTCGACGCGATCGAACTCCTCGCGCAGCGGCCGGACTTCCGCGGAGAGCGTCCGCAGGGCCGGTTCCAGCGCGGCGGGGTTGGCGACCTCGTAGCGCGCCTTCTCCAGGCGCTCCAGCGCGGTGAGGGCGTTGCCCAGGTCGCGGACGGCCCCGATCGCCGTGCTCGCGAGATAGAGACGCCGGTTGCCCGGGATGGCGTCCGAGCCCTCGAGGTGGCCGGTGTGGCGGTTCACGGCGTGCGCCCCGTCGGGCGGGTTGTACCAGGCGAGGAACGCGAGCCCCGCGGCGCCCACCAGCGCGAACATCGTGATTCGCCACCAGGAGAAGTTCACGGGACGCGGACCTCCACGCGGATCCGTCCGGTCTTCGTCGTCTCGAAGCGGACCTTCCCCTCGGCGTCCGCCCGCGTGTTCCGCTCCCGGCCGTCCACCGAGACGACGAGCGGCGAGTTCGGCGGGAAGCCGGCGAAGCGGATCACCCGCGGGCACAGCGCTTCGGAGAAGAGGGAGACCCGGGTCTCGCCCAGGTCGGCGTCGAACAGGACGTGGTTCGCCTCGAGGACGTGGGGTCGCGGGGCGGGCGCGTCGGCGAGCACGATCGTGCCGTCCGGCGCCCCGAGGTGGATGAAGAGCGAGTCCCCGCGGCGGCCGGCCCCCAGCACGCGGGAGCTCTTTGCGAAGTCCACGGATCTCGTCTCGCCGTCGATCCGGAGGGTCCGGCACCCGCCGAAACCGGCCCAGCGCCAGCCGTCGGCCGTCCGGAACAGGCGGGCCGTCGTGACGGCGGCGTGGACGGCCTTGCAGTAGTCGGACGCGAAGACGGGGGCCGTGCTCTGTTCGAGCCCCCACTTCCGGATCAGGCGCTTCGCCGCGTCGAGCCGCCCCGGGCGCTCGGCGCTGTAGAAGTGCAGGTAGACGTTGGCCGGCTTGAGGATCCGGCCGCGGCCCGTCCGCGCGATCGTCGTGTCCGCGTGGCCGTACGCCGTCGGCACCGAGTCCCAGAACCCGTCGTACTCGTTCTCGTTCCCGGCCCCGGCGTAGACCTGGACGGAGCCGTCGACGAGCCGCGCCCACGGGCTCACGTAGCCCACGGAGTCGTTGGCGTCGTCCCAGCGGAACGTGCCCCCGTTCAGGTTCCAGCCGCCCAGCCTCGCGACCTCGGCCACCGTCGCCCCCGAGGGCATCGTGTCCCCGCTCCAGAGCATGACGCGGCAGTAGCGGCCCTCGGACAGCAGCCGCTCGTTGATGAACCGGAAGCTCTCCCGCACCTCGCCGGCCGGGCTCGGGTCGTAGTTCAGGATCGACCGGAAGGCGGCCAGGCGCCGGGCCCCCTTCGGGGCGTAGCGCTTCTGCCAGACGAACGGGTGGAGGACCGCGTGGGACGCCGGCTCGACGTTCTTCCGCGAGAACAGGTCGCGGGCGAGGAGCATCCGGTCCGTCGGCTCCTCGACGTCGAGATCCTTCGTCAGGCTGGCGATGATCACGCTGACCGTGAAGGGCAGCGGGAACTCGTCGATCACCCGGTCCAGGAGGACCTTCCCCGCGAGGGCGCCGCCGTCCATCGTCGAGGTGCTCTCGAACGCGTCCCCGTCCACGTGGCAGAAGAACATCCGGCGCCCGTTCAGCACCGCGGGGTGGGGGGCGGGGACGCGCTCGAGGCCGAGGGCTTCGCGGAAGAACGCGAACGGGTCGAGGTGCCAGCGGCGGTCTCCCTGGTCGTTTCCCCACTGGATCGTCCACGGCGCCTGCGCCACGCCTCCCCAGGGACCGGTGACGACCGGGTGGCGCGGCCGGTCGACGTCTCTGCTCATCCGCGTCGTCACCCACACCCGGTTCCCGTCGTCCTCGCTCCACGTGCCGGCGTGCGTGGCGGCGAAGCGCGGGTCGGCCTCGTAGGCGCAGAGAGCGTCGTCGATCCACTCGACCTCGATCCCCAGGGTGTCCTCGCGGTGGTAGTCGTCGTAGCGGAGCCCGAACCGCGACAGCCAGCCGGCGAGCGACTCCATGTCGCGCGTCCCGTCGCTTCCGAGGGCGAGGGGGCCGAAGTCCTCGATGTGGACGAAGCGCAGCCCCGGGCGTCCGGCCTGCTTCGTGAGCCAGGGCCGGAGCCAGTCGCAGGGCTTCTTCGTCGCCCCGAACAGGAGGACGACGGCCCGGGCGTTCTCGACGAGTCCCTCCGGCGGGGGGCCCGTGCGGATGTCGTGCCGGTCCACCACGATGCCCAGGTAGTTCAGCGGCATCTCGACGAACGAGTGGACCGGGTCACGGATGTCGTGGGTCCAGGGGTGGGCGTCGCTGTCCATCAGCGCGAGGACGCGCATCTTCTCCGGAGTCCCGGCCGCCGCGGCGGGGGCCGCGAGGGAGGCGAGGACGATGAGAAGCGGCGCGAGGACGAGGATCGCGCGTTCGGGATGGACCTTTTCCATGCCGGAACATCGGCATCCGCGAATGCGCCCTTAATAAGTTTCGCGCGCGAGGAGCCGGGGGATTCTCAATTTGAGAGCCGGCCCGGTGCCGGTGGGGGAGGAATCACGCCCCGGAGAGATGCCGGTGAGGCTCGAATCAGCCAGGGAATCAGCTGGGGAAAAACCCGGGGAATCAGCCGGGGAAACAGCCGGGCGGAATCAGCAGGGGGATCGACGCCATCCCGTCGATCCCCCGGCCGTCGTCTCTCAGGCTCTGGTCCCGGTCGAAGTGGGAGGCCCTATTCGGCCCCTTCCTCCTTTTCGAGGTAGTCGGGCTTCAGAGCGCACTCGTCCTGGATGGTCTTCTCCAGTTCCTCGACGCCCTTCCGCATCTTGTCCATCTCGGCCTGGTCGCGCTCGACCTTCTTCGCCTTGGCCGGGTTCGGCTTCTTGGCGAGCTTGGCGCGGTCCCGGTCGATCGCCTGCTTCTTGATGTCGACCTTGTCGAAGCCGTCGAGGACCTTCTTCATCTTCTTCTGGTAGACCTTGATGGTCATCGAGAAGACCTTGCCCCAGCTCTTCTCCAGGGCCCGGTTGAAACCGGACATGGACAGGGCGCGCTTCCCGACGATCGGCTTGCCGATGGCGTCACCCTTCGGGTCGAAGAAGTGGAAGCCGATCTGCTTCATGTACTTGTTCTTGACGTCCCCGTCGGGGATGCCCTGGGCGTCGACCTTGAAGCAGTTGAACCTCTTCATGGCCAGACCGATGTTCTCGTTCTGGAAGATCGCGTTGGCCTTGGTGATGTCCTTCTCCTCCTCGAGGTCCTGCATCCAGATCACGCACGGCTTGCTGGACGCGGAAATCTCGGGGAACAGGGACTTCAGGCGCTCCTCTACGGGACGGGCTGTCGCCCCGTAATCGCCACCACCCGTCTTTTCGGTCAGGCGCAGTGGCTTCCACTGCACATCGACCCGTTGACGCGCGGTGCCGCAGCGTCCGCCGCCTCAGCCGGCTTCCAGCGCGGCTGGCAACACGTACCAGCTCGCGACAATCACGAGGGCGAAGACCGCCCCCAGCGTGATGCCGTTCCTCATCGCTCCAAACCTCCTCGCAGGGTCCGACCCGCCCGCTCGCGGCAGGTCAGCCTTCGGTCCAGTCTGCGGTCCTCAGGAAGTGTACCTCTGTACCGGGTTCGGGACAGCAAAAACCCCGTGAATCGTCCAGTGAATACGATGACTGGGTCGGAATTCGTAAGGTGAGTCGGGATCACCGGTTTCACGACGATCCGGGGGCGCGCCCTGAGTTACCATGTCCGGTCCGGCCGTCGGCATCGAGAGGACGACATGAGCAACCCGACCTTCCGTGACATCCCTTCCGTGACGGCCATGCTCGAGTGCGAGGCGGTCGCCGAAATCGCCGCCCGCTTCCCCCTCGCCACCGTGAAGAAGGCGATTCGCGCCGTCCTCGACGACCTCCGCGACGCCGCGCGCGCCGGACAGCCCTTCGAGACGGACCCGGCCGCCCTCGCCCCGGGCGTCCTCGCGGCGCTCGAGTCCGGCCTGGGGCGCGGCCTGCGGCGCGTGATCAACGCGACGGGGATCGTCGCGCACACCGCGCTCGGCCGCTCGGTCCTCTCGAAGGACGTCCTCGAGGCCTTCGAGGAGGAGGCCCGCGGCTACTGCCTCCTCCAGATCGACCGCGCGACGGCGGGGCGCAACAAGCGCGACGGGTTCTGCGAGGAGCTGGTGAAGGAACTCACCGGCTGCGAGGCCGCCACGATCGTGAACAACAACGCGGCGGCGACGATGCTGACGCTCAACACGACGGCCGAGGG
>JBDLIY010000360.1:0-4498 GCA_039714635.1 Planctomycetota bacterium | reverse complement strand
AGAGTTCGTCGTCCCGAAGGTCGCGGCCGGCGAGTACGTGCTGCGGACCGCGCCCCACGGCGAGTCGATCCTGCGCGAGACCGGGAAGACCCTCGTCATCCCGCCCGGCGGGGAGGAGACGACGGAGTTCACGATCGTCCGCGGCGGCGACGTGAAGATCTCGGTCACCGGGCCGGACGGGAAGGTCCTCGAGAACGTGGAGCTGATCGTGACGGGGGAGGACGAGACGGAGCCCCGCACGTTTCGGATGGCCGTCGCGAGCGGGACGATCCGGGACGTGGCGCCGGGGAAGGCGCGGTTCCGCGTCGCGAAGGACGGCTACGCCACGGCGGAGTCCGAGGTGACGGTGGTGAAGGACCAGGTCGTCACGGCGAGCGTGCGCATGGAGAAGAAGCGATGAAGCGGCCGGTCCTCCTGCTCTTCGCCGTCGCCGCCGTCGTCGCGGTGGTCGTGGTGGCCTGGAGCGCGATGGACATGGCGCCGCCCGTTCTCGACGGAGGGCCCGAGCGGGGCGACGGGGAGCCGGACCCGGATCCGGTCGAGGCGGGGAAGGTCCGCATCGCCGGCACGGTGGAGGACGAATCCGGCAAGCGTGTGCCCGGCGCGTTCGTCTACCTCCTCGCGGCCGGAGATCCGCTCGTGCCCGCCGTCGGCCCACTCCACCGCCGGACGGACGGCCGCGGCGCCTTCTCCCTCGAGCGCGAGGAGGACCCCGGGAAGGTGCCCGACCTGATCGCGGTGTGCCCGGGCTTCGTGGCGACCGTGATCGAACACGCCTCCGGCGACGGCCTCCGGGTCGTCCTCGCGCGCGGGGGCACGATCCGCGGCGTCGTCGTGGACGACCTCGACCGCCCCGTGGCCGGCGCGCGCGTCGTCGCGAAGTCGAGCGGCAGCGCGGTGAACCCGCCGCGCGGGATCTACCTGCCGCACCACACGACGCTCGGCGTCACCTACGCGCGCACGCTGTCCGGCCTCGGCGGGGCGTTCACGATCCGCGGGATGGGGGAGGGCGAACTCGACCTGGTCGCTGCGAAACGCGGCTTCCCCGAGCTGCTGCGTCCGACCACTGGCGTCGTCGCGGGCGAGGAGAAGGTCCGCCTGGTGCTCCTCCGACCCTTCGTGGTCAACGTGGCCGTCGTGGACTCCGGGAAGAACGAGCCCCTCGTCTCCGCCAGCGTGGTGCTGACGATGCCGGGAGAAAAGGACGAAGAGGAGATCGAGTTCCGCGGCCGCACGGATCGCCGCGGGGAGATGACGAAGAAGCTCGACTTCCCGGCCGCGCGCGCGCCGGACGTGCGGGTGAAGGTCCGGGCGGGGACCGAGGACTATGGCAGCGTCGTCGCCGAGGGCGTGCCCCTGGCGAAGCTCGCGGCCGGCGCCGGATTCACGCTTCGCCTGGCGAAGCAGGTCCCCGCGGTCCTCGTCCTCACCGTCCGCTACGACACCGGGGAACCCTGCCGCAGCTGGCTCTACTTCGAGGCGGAGCCGTCCTTCGGCGACACGTTCCACCGCTGGAGCCGCATCGACGAGGAGGGCCGGGCCCGGATCGAGCTGCCGCCGGGCCACTACAAGGCGCTGCGGCCGCGATCCCGGGGGCCGATCGAGGGCGGGACGATCGAGAACCTCGAACTCGCTGCCGGCGAGGAGCACGAGAAGACGATCGAGATCATCCGCGGCGGCGACCTCCACCTCACCGTCACGCTGCCGAACGGCGCCGAGGCGCGCGGGGCGAGCGTCCGGATCGACCACTCGAAGGGCACCGACTCCCGGACGATGTGGGGCAAGGTGCTCTCGCTGACGGACCTGCCGCCGGGGACCGCGACCGTCGTGGTGACCCACGAGGGCCACGAGTCGATCGAGCGCGAGATCGCCCTCGTCAAGGGGGAACGCTGCGCGCTGAAACTCGCCCTGCAGCGCATCGAGAAGAAGAAGTAGGCCCCCCCTCATTCTCACATTGAGAATTTCCCTCAAGCGTTGTCCCGCCGGAGTCCGAAGAGAACCCGGATGGTCAGATCGCCGTCCGTTCGGATTCGCGTGGGGCGGGTCGACGGGCGGCCGCATCCGGGAGGCGCACGATGCGCTCCAAGCTGGCAATCGCCGCTGTCGCGGCCCTGCTCCTGTTCCCCGCGGTCGTTTCCGCCGCGTCGGAGATCGGCGCCGTGGACCACCTCCGGGCCGGACGGTTCGAGAAGGCCCTGGCGGAGTCCGACGCCCTCGTCAAGGGATCCGGGGGCTCCGCCCTCCTCCACTTCGTCCGCGCCTACTCGCTCACCGAGCTGGGCCGGCTGAAGGAGGCCGTGGCCGCGTACGACAAGGCTCTCGCCTTTGACGAGAACAACGCGAAGGCCTGGAACAACCGGGGCGTGGTTCTCGACCGACTCGACAAGCTCGAGGCGGCCGCCTCGTCCTACCGACGCGCGATCGAAGCCGATCCGGAGTACGCGTCGCCCTGGAACAACCTCGGCGTCGTCCTCGACAAGATGGGCAAGGCCGGGGATGCGAAGGACGCGTTCGAGAAGGCGATCCGGCACGACCCGAGCTACGCGGCGCCCCACAACAACCTCGGCGCGATCCTGTTTCAGGAGGGCGACCAGGAAGAGGCCTCGCAGCACTTCCTCAAGGCCCGCGAACTCGACCCGAACTACACGCTTCCGATGGTGAACCTCGGGGTCGTCGCGTCGGAGAAGGGCGACCTGGCCGGCGCCGAGAAGACGATCCGCGCCGTCCTCGCGAGGGAGCCGGATCTCGTCGAGGCGCACCTCAACCTCGGCAAGTGCCTCTACGCCCAGGAGCGCTACGCGGATGCGATCCCGCACATGGAGAAGGTGCTCGCCACGCGGCCGAAGGACCCGGACATCCTGAACAACCTCGGAGTGCTGTACTACTACCAGGGCCGCTACCGCGGCGCCGTCGGGTTCCTCGAGGATGCGGTGAAGGTCAGGCCGGACTACCAGCAGGCCTGGGACAACCTCGGCCTCGCGCACTACTACACCGGCAACTTCGAGCACTCGCTGATCGCGTTCGCGAGGAGCGCGAAGCTCAACCCGGAGAGCGCCTTCGCCCACTACAACCTGGGCTGCGTCTACGCGGATCTCGGCAAGGACAAGAAGGCCGCCCGGAGCTTCAAGAAGGCGCTGGACCTCCAGCCGAACCACGCCTGGGCCCGGAACAACCTCGCGGTCCTCGAGGCCGGCGGCGGCAAGGCCGACAGTGAGCTCGCGTCCTACCTCGCCGCGCTGGAGGCCGACCCGAACCTCGCGGCGGCCCACCGGAACCTCGCGATCTTCTACCAGCACCAGGAAGGCTACGCGGATCCGGCCAAGGCCCGGCACCACTACCGCGAGTACCTCCGCCTGATCCAGCCGGGCGAGGACCCGGAAGGCGTGAAGGAAGTGAAGGAACTGCTGGGCGAGCTGGTGGCCAGGGGAAGCTGAGGGCCCTAAGGGCCTGTCTGGAGATAAGTGCGCCAGTTGCACCGAGAGAGCCGATGCGCCCGAGCCGGCCAGGAACGAGGAGGAGTCAACCCCCGTGCGGGTTGGCGACAACGAGCGACGCAGACCGGGCGGGATGCAGCGGCCCTCGAATGCAGCAGTTATTTCCAGACAGGCCCTAACGGATCCGGTAGACCACGACCCGCCACTTCCCCGAGCCCGACTCGCGGGAGGGAAGACCCGCCGCCGCCCTGACCAGCGCGCGGCGGGTTTTTTCGTCGAGCCGCGCCGGCACGACCGCGAGCCAGTCCGCCCCGCGGTCGAGGAGCGCGCGCACCGCCGCGGTGTCGTCCGGGTCCGGCACGAGCCGGTTGAGCTTCACGTTGCGGCCGCGGGCGTAGTAGGGGATCCGGGGCGTGAGCCAGGTCGCGACGCGCGTTCCCTCGCCTCCCGATTCGAGAATCTCCCGGCCCGCTTCCGCCAGCGCGATCTTCTCCCGATCCCGCGGCTTCACCGCGACGCCCAGCAGCACCACGGCAACGAGCGCCGCCGCGATCGCGCCGATCCGGCCCCGGGAGACGAACACCCGGCCCGCCAGCGGCACGAGCAGCGCGGCGGCGAAGGCGAGATGCCGCTTCGAGAGGTAGCCGTGCAGGTGAACGTGGCGGAAGCGGAGTGCCAGGTCCGCGGCGAGGAGCGCGAGGAGAAGCAGCAGTTCGGGCCGGCCCCGTCCGTCGCGGAAGAGGAGGAACGCGCCGATGAACCCCAGGGGGAGGATCGCCCACGTCGTCGCCTCACCCAGGCTCCGCACCAGTTCCCACGCCGCGCCGCCTGCGCCCGGGCGTGAGAGACCCGTCCGCGCCGACTTCTCCGCCATGTGCGCGTCGAAGCCCGCCTCGGCGGAGAGATATCGCGCGGCCGGCTTCTTCCGGCTGAGTGTGAGCGCGCCGGCCTCGTCGGAGAGATGCGCGACGTAGGGACCGGCGGCGAGCGCGAAGGCGAGAAAGAGAAGTCCCGCCGCCGCCGGACGACGGAGCAGGAGGAGGGCCGGGCCGAGCACGAGGGGC
>JBDLIY010000359.1:0-4507 GCA_039714635.1 Planctomycetota bacterium | reverse complement strand
TCGCCGGCACGGCGGCGGACTTCACGCTCGACGACATCCCGCTGGACGCGTTGATCCTGGGCGACGGCGACGGCCTGGTCCCGTTGCGGAGCGCGCTGATGACGGACGTCCCGGCCTGGAAGGCGGCGATGACGGCGCACGACCTGGGCATCGGAATCCACGGCATGATGACGGCCGACCCGAGGGTGCTCCTCGAGCTGAAGACCCTCCTCACCGCCCCGAACAAGTGAGTCAGACTCAGTTCGTCTGAACAACCGAGTCTGACTCAGTTCGTCACCCTACCGGATCTCGTTGCTCGTCGGGCGGCGGTAGAGCGCCAGGTCGAGGTTCCGGAAGTACTCGATCGTCTCCGCGAGCCCCTCGCGCAGGGCCACCGCGGGCTCCCAGCCGAGATGCTCACCCGCCAGCGTGATGTCCGGCCGCCGCTGGGTCGGGTCGTCGGACGGCATGTCGCGGTACTCGAACCCCGAGGCGCTGCCCGTCTGCTCGATGACGAGCTCCGCCAGTTCCTTGATGGTGAACTCGACGGGGTTGCCCAGGTTGACCGGTCCCGTGAAGCCGTCGGGCGTCCCCATCAGCCGGACGAGCCCTTCCACGAGGTCGTCGACGAAGCAGAAGCTCCGGGTCTGGGAGCCGTCGCCGTAGAGGGTGATCGGTTCGCCGGCGAGGGCCTGGAGGATGAAGTTGGAGACGACGCGGCCGTCGTAGGGGTGCATGCGCGGCCCGTAGGTGTTGAAGATGCGGGCGACGCGGATGTTGACGCCGTTCTTGCGGTGGTAGTCGAAGAAGAGGGTCTCGGCGCAGCGCTTCCCCTCGTCGTAGCAGGCGCGGAGCCCGATCGGGTTGACGCTGCCGCGGTAGGACTCGGGCTGCGGGTTGACGTCCGGGTCGCCGTAGACCTCGCTCGTGGACGCCTGGAGGATCTTCGCCCCCACGCGCTTCGCCATGCCGAGCATGTTGATCGCCCCCAGCACGGACGTCTTGACGGTCTTGATCGGGTTGTGCTGGTAGTGGACGGGGCTGGCGGGGCAGGCGAGGTTGTAGATCTCGTCGACTTCGAGGAACACGGGCAGCGTGACGTCGTGCCGGACGAGCTCGAAGTTCGGCCGCCCGAGCAGGTGTTCGACGTTCATCTTCTGGCTGGTGAAGAAGTTGTCCAGGCAGATGACGTCGTGCCCTTCTTCGACCATGCGGTCGCAGAGGTGGGACCCGAGGAAGCCGGCGCCGCCGGTGACGAGGATGCGCTTGAGATGGGCCATGGGGCTCCGCTCCCTACTGCTTCTCTTTGATGTTTCTCAGCATGTCGCGCGTGCTGCGGATCTTGGGCCCGCCGACGAGGCGGACCTCTCCGCCGAGGCTCTCGACCAGAGACACTTCGGGGATCTCCGCGAGCGAGTAGTCGGTCCCCTTGGTGTGGACGTGGGGCTTGAACATCCGCAGCAGGCGTTCGGGCGTGTCGTCGTCGAGGGGCACGACGTAGTCCACGTCTTCGAGCGCCGCGAGGATCTCGTAGCGGTCCTCGTCGGTGTTCTCGGGCTCGCGGTCGGGCTTGATGCGCTTCAGGGACGCGTCGGTGTTGACCATGAGCACGAGCACGTCGCCCTGGGCCTTGGCGTCGGCGAGGTAGCGCACGTGCCCGACGTGGATGAGCTCGAAGCACCCGTTGGCGGTGACGATGGTCGCCCCGCGCCCGCGCAGGTCATCGAGGTGCGCGGCGAGCGTCTCGGGGTCGTGGAAGATCTTGTGTCGCATGCAGGGTCTCCGCCTGATCGGGGACAGGTCGGGACAGTATACGCCCTACTTCCCGGAAGCCCGCGCCCGGAGCGCCTCCTCGATCACGTAGGCCGACGGCGCGGGGATCTCGCACTGGAGCATCGCCTGGCCGAGCGCCTTGCCCTGCGCGTCCACCCGCAGCGATCGGCTGCCGCCGCCGCCCAGCACGTCGTGCAGCACGAAGTTCAGCGCCAGGAGCTTCGGCAGCTCGAAACGCTCCACCTCGCCGTCGCAGACCGACCGGAAGTGCTCCTTCACCACCTCCGGCGTCAGCTCGCGCCGCAGCCACTCGAACGCGTTCTCCGTGTACGCCAGCACGCCGACGTTCGCCGTGTTGCCCTTGTCCCCGCTGCGCGAGTGCGCCAGCGTCCCGACCCGGATCGTGTACTTCGTGTGCAGCCGGCTCATGATCCCACCGTGATCATCTCGATCCTGGTTTCGATCCAGTCCTTCGGCACCAGCGTCGGCCAGTACCCCAGCACGTCCCGCACCCGCGGCCGCCCGCCCGCGTACCCCGTCGTCCCCGGAGGCCCCGCCGTCACCAGCGACGCCAGCTCCCGCGTGAACCGCCGCACCTTCTCCCGGTCGTGGTCCCGCACCGTGACCCGGAGCCCGACCTCCTGGACCGTGACCTGTTCCCCCGTCGCCGACATGCCCGGCACCGACTCGCCCGTCCGCAGACACTCCACGCGCGACGACTCGTAGTGGTAGCCGGCCCGCCGCAGCCGCTCCAGCACCGACTCCCCCGCCCGCCGCGCCTTCTCCACCGCCCGCGCGCCGAACACGGTCAGCTCCCCCGACGCCATGAAGCCGTCCAGGATCGACGCCGAGACCTTGTACTGATCGCCCGGCTCCCGCCCCGTCGCGCCCCGAACCGCCACGCGGCACTCCCCCACCTGCTCGACGGAGATCGTCGTGAAGTCGACCGTCACGTCCGGCGTCAGGAAGTTCACCGGGTCGCCGATCTCGTAGAGCAGTTGCTCCTTCACCGTCCGCGTGGAGACGCGCCCGCCCGTGCCCTCCGGCTTCGTGACGACGATCCCGCCGTCCTCGTCCACCTCGACGATCGGATAGCCGATCCCCGCCGGGTCCGGCAGGTCGAGCCACTCCGTCGAGATGCCGCCGCAGACCTGCGTGCCGCACTCGATGAGGTGCCCGGCGACGGTGCCGCGCGCGAGCCGGTCCCAGTCGTCGAGCTTCCAGCCGTGGTGAAAGATCGCGGGGCCGAGGCCGAGCGCCGGGTCGGTCACGCGGCCGGCCAGGACCAGGTCGGCGCCCTGTTCGAGCGCGGAGACGATCGTGTCGACGCCGATGTAGGCGTTCGCGGAGACGAGGCGCTCGCGGTTGTTCGCCAGCGGCTCGCCGGTCTCCCAGTGGGCGAACTCGTAGCCGTCGGCCATCCAGCCGTCGAGGTGCGGCATGACGTCGTCGCCGAGCACCAGCGCGATCTTCCGCCCGGCGAGCCCGTGACCAGCGAGGACCTCGGCGGCGGCCTTAGCGCATTGGCGCGGGTTCACGCCGCCGGCGTTCGTGACGATTTTCAGGTTCGGCTGCTCCCGCCAGAGCGGCCCGATGCGGTCGAGGACTTCGATGAAGTCGTAGGCGTAGCCCGCGTCGGGATTGCGCCGCATCTGTTTCGTCAGGACGGAGAGGGCCACCTCGGCGAGGTAGTCCATGGTGAGGAAGTCGAGCCCTCCCGCCTTCATCAGCTGGTACGGCCCTTCCGGGGAATCCCCCCAGAAGCCGCTCCCGTTCCCGATCCGGACGTTTCGGGGTGTGTTCATAGTGCAGCACCTTCCTCGCTACCCGGGCGGCAGCAGCCACGACCACACGGGGGTGCATCTCCGGAGGGCCGCTTCGGCCCCCAGGCTGCAACTCGCCCTGACCCCAGCCAGGACGTTTCCCATATGCTCTGCTCCCGACTGGCCCTTGCGAGGGGTAGGATGGCGGCCCGACCCGGCTCCGCGGAGGTTTTTCCTGTGATATCCGAGCGCCTGCGCCCCTTCGGCACGTCGATCTTCGCCGAGATGACACAGCTTGCCGAGGCGCACGACGCGATCAACCTCTCCCAGGGCTTCCCGGACTTCTCGGGGCCGGTCGAGATCATCGACGCCGCCGAGCGAGCCATGCGCGACGGCGAGAACCAGTACGCGCGCTCCCGCGGTCACCCGAGGCTCGTCGAAGCGATCGCCGCCAGCCGTCGCCGCGACTACGGAATCGACCTCGACCCGACGACGGAGGTCACCGTCTTCTCCGGCGCGACGGAGGGGATCGCGGCGTCGATGCTCGGCCTGCTGAACCCCGGCGACGAGGTGATCCTCTTCGAGCCGACCTACGACAGCTACCCGGCCTGCACGGCGATGGCCGGCGCGACGGCGCGGTACGTCCCGCTCTCCTTCCCGGACTTCGCGATCGACCGCGCGTCGATCGAGGCCGCCGTCACCGACCGGACGCGGCTGATCGTGATCAACTCCCCCATGAACCCGACGGGCCGCGTCTTCACGACGGAGGAGCTGGACGCCGTGGCGGCCGTCGCCATCGAGCACGACCTGATCGTCCTCGCCGACGAGGTCTACGAGCACCTGACGTTCGACGGTACCGCGCACGTCCCGATCTCCACGCGGCCGGGCATGCGGGAGCGGACGCTGACGCTGTCCTCCGCGGGGAAGACGTTCTCGTTCACCGGCTGGAAGATCGGCTGGGGCATGGGCCCGGCGCCGCTGATCGACGCGGC
>JBDLIY010000358.1:0-4509 GCA_039714635.1 Planctomycetota bacterium | reverse complement strand
ACGCGGATCGTGAGGGGGCGCTTCCTCCGCGGGGAAGGGGGCGAGGAGGGTGAGGGATTCCTCTCGTTCGACGCGCCGCGGAGCCTGAACGACAGCGAGGGCGTCGGAATCGGCGTCGCCCTCGACGAGGCGCGCACCTTCCCCATGTTCGGCGGGAAGAAGGTGATCCGGTACCGCGCCCGCGCGCTCGAGGACGAGGACGTGCGTGCGCTCGCCGAGGTCGCGGCGAAGGCGCCGGACTTCGCGCGCATCCTCGTGCTGCTGACCACGCTGGCGAAGGGCGCGGCGAAGAAGCTCACCGCGGCCGGAGCGATCGTCGGGGAAGCGAGGCGGCTGTTCGACACCCCGTACGGCGATCGGCCGGAGTGGGACACGGCCCTCAACAAGTGGACGGTGGGGCGGTGCCGCATGCGGGGAAAGCGGATGACCCTGCCGGCGGCGCACGTGCTGACGGACCAGACGGGCAACGACCTCGCGGCGGTGGACAGCGCCCTTGCGAACCTCGTCGTGTCCGTGGGCGAGCGCCCGGACATCGACGAGGACGCGGTGCGCGATCTCGTCGGGGCGGGGCGGAACTACGCCGTCTTCGCGTTCGGCGAGGCGATCTACGCGCGCGACGCCGCGAAGGCCTTCCAGGTGGCGCGAAGCTCGTTCCGGGAGGGGCTGGAAGACAGGAAGGGCCGAAAGTCGCGCGATCCCGGCTACGTGGCGGGGCGGTTGCTGTGGTCCGTGGAGTTTCGCTTGAAGGACCTCTACCCCATGTCGCGGCTCCTGGATTCCGGCGGTACGGACGCGGAGGCGATGAAGCTCTGCGGGAGGCAGCCGATGATCGCGAAGCGCCTCCTCGCGAACTCGAAGAAGTTCCCCGCGGCGGAGTTGCTGTCGCACTGGGTCGAGCTCGCGGACGCCCAGGCGGCCCTGCGTTCGGCCGTGCCCCCGGACACGGTCATCGAAGGCCTGATCCCGCGGCTGACGGAGGCCCGGGGTGCCTGAGCCCGTCATCCGGGTCCTGCCCCGCGAGGTCGTGAACCGCATCGCGGCCGGCGAGGTCGTCGAGCGCCCCGCCTCGGTCGTGAAGGAACTCGTGGAGAACGCCATCGACGCCGGCGCCACCCGCGTCGAGGTGGAGGTGACGGACGGCGGTCGCTCCCGGATCCGCATCATCGACGACGGGATCGGGATGGGGCCCGACGATCTGGGCCTGGCCTTCGTCGCCCACGCCACGTCGAAGCTCACGGACGTGGACGACCTTCTCCACATCGGGACGCTCGGCTTCCGCGGCGAGGCGCTCGCGTCGATCGGGGCCGTCTCGCGCACGCGCATCCTCAGCCGTCCGCACGCCGCGGACCGCGGCCACGAGGTCGTGAACGACTTCGGGACGGTGGGGGAGATCCGCCCCGCCGCGTCGGCGGCCGGCACGGAGGTCGACGTGGCCGACCTCTTCCGGAACGTCCCCGCCCGGGCACAATTCCTCAAGAGCGTCCGCGCGGAGATGGCCCGGGTCACGGAGACGATGCATCGGCTGGGCGTGTCGAATCCGGAGGTCGCGTTCCGCCTGAGCCACGGCGGCCGTCACACCGCGCACTTCCCCGCGGGCATGGGACAGCGGGAGCGGATCGCCCGCGCCTACGGACGGGATCTCCTGGACGAGATGCTCGAGGCCGAAGGCGAGGCCGGCGGCATCCACCTGAAGGCGTACCTCGGCCCGCCGTCCCGCACCTGGGCCGACAGCTCGCGGATGCAGTTCTTCCTGAACGGCCGGCACGTCAAGGACCGGACGATCCTGCACGCGGCGCGGCACCCCTACGAGGACCTGATCTTCGGGCGGCGCTATCCCGCGGTCTTCCTCTTTCTGACGATGGACCCCGCGCTGGTCGACCAGAACGTCCATCCGGCGAAGCTCGAGGTCCGGTTCCGCGACGCGAGCGGTGTCCACGCCCTCGTGCGCCGGACGCTCCGCGGGGCACTGACGGAGGGCGACCTCGCGCACCCGATTCCCCTCCCGCCTCCGGAGACGGGGGAGCGGCAGGAGCGCGTACGGGAGGCGATTGCCGGTTTCGAATCGCGGCGCGAGGAGGAGCGTCCGTCCGCCGGGCTCTTCGATCGCCCCGCGGCGGCCCGGGGCGGGGCACCGGCGCCGCGCCCGCTGGCGGAGGCCATCGAGTTCCTGCAGGCCCGCCACTCGTTCCTGGTGCTGGAGGACGAGGGCGGCATCACGATCGTCGATCAGCACGCGCTCCACGAGCGGGTGCTCTACGACCGGATCCGGGCCCGGTTCCGCGGCGGCGACGTGGAGACGCAGCGACTCCTCCGGCCCGTCGTCGTCGAGGTGAGCCCGGTGGAGGCGGGGCGGCTGCTCGACGCGCGGGAGGCGCTGGCGGCGGCCGGGCTGCTCGTGGAGCCGTTCGGGGAGGACGGCGTGGCGGTGCAGGGGCTCCCGGCGGCGGCGGCGAAGGCGGATCCTGCGTCGGTGGTGTCGGCCATCCTGTCCGGGCTGGCCGAGGAGCGGGAGGTGGCGCCCGAGGAACTCGTCGAGGATGTCCTGGCGTCGATGGCCTGCCGCGCGGCCGTGAAGGCCGGCGACCGCCTCACGCGGGAGCAGGTGCGGGAACTCCTGGCCGAGGCCGAGGATCTCGAGCACGCGGGAACCTGTCCGCACGGCCGCCCGACGACGCTGCGCCTGACCTTCGAGGCACTCGAGCGCCACTTCCGCCGGATGGGTTGAGGCGGCCAGGGGGTATCACGAAGGCTCAGGTGAGGTGGCGAAGGGAAGTCCCGTCGTGTTCCCCCGGAGCCAGGCTGTCTTCGATCGGAAGAAGACCGAGGGCATTCACCGCACGCTTCCTCGCCGTCGGAACCCCGCGGGACTCACACCGGCATCGTGTCTGCGTCGGCGAAGGAAAGCCCCGTCGTGTTCCCCCGGCCCGAACCGCCAGAATCGTTTTCCCACGGAACCCGGCTGACGGGTGAAACACCGGCGCCTGTCCGCCCTTCTTCACGCCAACATGGCCCGGCGATCAGGCTGAGCCTTCTGAACAGCCCTTGCGCGGGCTACTTGCCCTCGTCGTCCTTCGCCTTCTCTTCCTCGTCGAGGGGCGGGAAGAACAGCTTCTCGTCCAGGTCGGAGTTGAAGCTGATGCCCTTCTCCACGAGCGTCGCCTTCGACAGGAGGCGATACTCGCCGACCTTCTCCGACTTCTCGTGCATCTCCATCTTGAACGGGAAGAGGACGCCCTTTACGCGGGGCTGGACGTCGGCGTCGTTGCGGAATGTGAAGCGAAGGGTCCGGTCGCCCTTCGCCCGGGCGTGGGCGGCGGCGCGGACGAGCTCGTGCGTCGCCTTCTCGAACCACAGCGTGAGGGCGGGATCCGTCGACTTCCCGTCGTGGTTCACGCGGTGCAGGACGAAGCACTCCTTCTCGCCGTACGCGTCGATCGTCTCGTCGGGCTTCTTCGTGAAGACGGCCTTTTCACTCCTCAGGTTGCCGAGAAAGAAGAAGCGGATCAGGTACTCCGTCTCCGCGCGCTCGTCCTCGATCCGCTGGCGGTCGTCCTCGTACCGGTTGCCGGTGAGGAGGTGCGCCTGCTTCTTCGTGTTCGCGGCGTCGTAGTCGGCGAACCAGAAGAACCGGCCGTCGTAGCCGTTCACGAGGACGCCGCCGGTCGTGCGCCACTCCGAGCGGAAGCGCCGGGGCTTCTTTGTGAGGAAGCGGCTGACGTTGACGGACTGCTTCTTCGGCTCCTTGCCGCGGTAGTCCCAGACCTCCGCCTGGATGCGCACGAAGAAGTCCGTGATCGCGTCCGCGCCGGTGAACTTCTCCGGCGCCTGGTGGGCGATCGCCTTGTCGAGGATGGCGAGCGCGGCGGGATCGCTCTGCGGGATTTCGGGGGCCTTCTCCGGGGCCTTCTCCGGGGCCTTCTCCGGGGCCTTCTCGGGGGCCTTCTCCGGAGCCTTCTCCGGAGCCGGGGGCTCATCGGCGGCGAATCCGACGAGGGCCGGCAGGACCAGCAGGGCGAGGACGGCGACGATCAGTCTCGACATGTTCAGTCTCCAAACGGGTACGGGATCCATCATATGACCCTTTGTCACGGCCAAGTCAATCCGTGCCGGACCGGGCCACGATGGCGGATCCGGCGGCCCGGTGGTAAGGTTGGTCCTGAATTCGGGTTAAGGCGGAGAGCGAGGGCCGGATTTGACGCGTCGCGGGCCGGACGAGACCGTGAAGAAGTACCGGATCGCCGGGGGCGTCCAACTGATCGTCTACCCGACGGACAAGTTCAAGACGACCCTCACGAACATCCTCCTGCACCGACCCCTCGACGAGGGCACATCGGCGGCGGCCCTCGTGCCCTACGTTCTCCGCCGGGGAACGCGACGGCGGCCCGACCTCGCGGCGATCTCGCGGCACCTGGAAATGCTCTTCGGGGCCGGCCTGGACGTGGACGTCCTCCGGTTCGGGGAACGCCAGATCCTCTCGTTCCGCCTGGACTCCGTTCAGGACCGCTACCT
>JBDLIY010000357.1:0-4520 GCA_039714635.1 Planctomycetota bacterium | reverse complement strand
GTCAGGGGGCCGACCTCGACCGTCTTCCCCGCGGTGAGGTGGAACTTCCCGTTCTTCGCCTTGAGGCGGGAGTAGCGTTCCTTCCCTTCCCGGATCGGCTCCACGAGGGAGAACGACGTGCGGTAGGTCCCGGGAGGCAGGCCCGGGACATCCACGTGCTCCGCGCCCTCGGGTACGACGACCACGATCTCGTCCTTCGGGAGATCTCCTCCGGAGGCGAGGCTGGCCTCCAGCCCGACCGCGAGACGGAAGGCCGCCGGCGCGCGGCCTCCGATCAGGATCCTCATCCGGCCCGTGCCCCGGAGTCGGATCTCCAGGGTTTCGGGGTCTCCTCCAGGCGCCACCTTGCGCCGAACGAACCCGATCCCCGGCGCGTCGACCTGGACCGTCGCCCGGCCCTCCACCTGCGACGGCCCCTCCTGGATGAACCAGCCTCCTGCGTCGGTCGTGGTTTCCAGGGGCTCGGTCACACCGGGGAACCAGACGAGGACCCGCGCGCCGGGGACGGGCGTCTCCGATTCCGTGAGGACGCGGCCGGAGACCCGCCCGGAGCGCCAGGGCAGGACCATGATCGGCACCTCGACCGCTCGGCCGGGCTCGACCCGGAAGTCCGCCCGGAACCCCAGTCCGTAGCCCGGCGCGAAGTACCGCAGGTCGTGCGATCCCGCCGCGACGTCCGTCCGCTCGAAACGGCCATCCATGTCGGTCACCGCGAAGCCGTCCCGGAAGAAGACCGTGGCCCCCGGGACCGGCGCGTTCTCGTCGGAGAGCACCTGGCCGCGGACCGTGCCGGTGCCGGCGGGACGCAGCACGAAGTCCGCGCGGACCTCGGGCTGTTCGAGCGTCACGGTGACGGTGCGCTCCAGCCCCTGGACTTCGACCTTCGCGGCCTTGCCGAGGGGGAGGCCTCTCCAGCGGAAGGCGCCCCTCGAGTCGGTGTGGACCCTGGTTTCACCCTCCACCTCGACGGGAATGCCGCGGGCCGGCCACCCCGACGGCCAGGTGACCCGGCCGACGAGGCGCGTGTCGGGGGCGAGGACGAGTTCACACCACGTGACGTGATCGACCCAGATGACTTCTTTCGGGGAGAAGCCGCGGACGGGCGCGCCCGCCGTCCTGCGGCCCGGCGCGCGGCCGCGCAGGACCCACTCTCCGGCCGTGAGGCGGATCCGGTTCCGCCAGGTCTTCGGGACCGGGAAGCTCATCACCGCTACCAGACGGTCTCCGTCGAGGCCCCGTTCGACGCGGAAGGCGTCCACGTCCGCGGCGATCTCTTCGCCGGGCATCCACCGGGACCACCGGGATTCCCAGACGTCCCCCTTCCTCACGTGGAGCCAGACCTGCGTCCCGCGCTCCAGGGTCAGGCGGACCGGCCCGGTGCCACTCCCCGGCTGGACGGCCACCTTTGCCTCGCCCATCCCGTAGTCCGGGGAAACGACACGGAAGATGTGCTCGCCCCGCGTCACGCCGGCGATCCGGAAGGGGGCCGGGTGTTCCCGCGTGGGGACCGTCGTCGCGAGACCGAGCGGTTCGACCGCCAGCCGGATCGACGCGGGCTTCGCTTCCCCCTCCCAGTCCACGGTTCCCCAGACCTCGAAGGTGTCCAGGACCTCGATCCGGATCCCCTTCACCGGTGCGTTCACCGCGGGGATCCGGCGGGGCGCGTGGCCCTCCGCCTCCACCTGGATCTCGTACTGCCCGACCGGGAGGTCACCGAGGCGGAAGTTCCCTCCCTTGTCCGTCACGGCCACGAACTGCCCCGAGCGCTTTTCGTCGGACCAGCCCGCGGACGCCTGGATCGACCGCAGGACGCCGCCCAGGTCGGCGGAGACCTTCGCCTTCGCGACGGGGATGCCGGCCTCCGTCACGACGAAGCCCGAGATCGAGGCGATCTCTTCGAGCCGCACGACGACGGTCGTCGGCGCTCCGGCCCGGACGGGCACCACCGGAAGGTAGCCGCGCCCGTCGTCCGTCCTCGCCTCGACCCGGTAGAAGCCGGGCTCCAGGCCGTGGAGCCGGAACCGGCCGAACGCGTCCGCCCGCACTTCGGGTCGCGGCGTCTCGTCGGCGGGCCACCAGCCCTCGCCGAGGGCGACGGGGCGGACCCGGGCGCCCGCGGCGCGGCCCCCGCCGGAGGCGAGAACGTACCCGGAGATCGAGACGGGTCGACCGGGCTCCGGAGACGGGGAATCGGGAGTCGCGTCGGGGGGTTCGTGGTCCTCGGCGGGGCGGGCGGGCCCCGGGCCGGTGGGGTCGTCGGGCGGGGAGTCCCCGTTCCAGTCGAGGACCACCCACGCGATGCCCAGCAGGATGGCGAGGAGGATGAGGGCGCCGATCCGGTGCATGTCTCTCGATCTTCAGACGACGGCGACGCGGAGAGCTTCCGCTTCCCGCTCAGGATCCGTTCGCCGCAGGCCGAAGATACGAGCGGAGGGAGATCCATGCGCATCAAGCTGCAGCAGGTGAGCAACTTCGTCTGCCTGCCCCTTCCGCCGTCCGTCGCGGGACAGCGGGGGTTCGGCGTGGGGGACGAGGTCGAGGTGATCTTCGACGAGGACCGGGGCCAGGTCGTTTTCCGGCCCGCCGGCGCCGAGACCGACCCCGTCGAGGCCAACCCGGAGTTCGCCGCCGCCCTCGACGAGTTCATCGCCCGTTACGGTACGGTCCTCACCGAGCTGGGGGGGATGTGATGCGCTACCTCGGCGGGGACGAACTGGTCTATCTGCACGCGCGGATGATCGAGGAGAGCGGCGGCCTGCCCGGCACGAAGGACGAGACGCTCGTCCAGACGATCCCCACGAGGATCCGCATGACCCAGAAGGGCCAGGAGGTCTTTTCGGACCTCTTCGTGAAGGCGGGGACGTTGATGACGCTGATCGCCGCGAACCAGCCCTTCCACGACGGGAACAAGCGCACCGCGGTGGCCGCGGCGGCGATCTTCATCGCGATGAACGGCCAGAGCCTGACCGCGAGCGACCACGAGATCGTCGACCTCTGCCGCGCCGTCGAGCGCGGATCGCTGGACGCCGCGCAGGTGGGCGGCTGGCTGAAGTCGAAGTCGACCCCGCGCGCCTGATCCAAACGCATCAAACGGTGTCAGGACAAAAACACCGCGGAACCACCATCTTCCGCGCCGCCTGCGGGGAAACGCGATGAAACGGTCCTGACACCGTTTGATGCGTCTGATGCGTCAGGCTCGGCCGGGGTTTCTTTCCACGAACTCGCGGCGGCGGACGATCCAGGCCGTCAGGAGCAGGGCGATCAGCGTGACGGCGCCGAGCGTCATCAGCGCGGCCGGCACGGAGGCGGGGCCCGCTTCGCCGAAGAACCACTTCAGCCGCACCGGCGTGCACTCCCACCTCCCGAGCAGGGAGTGGCTGTAGTAGAGCATCGTGCCCTTCCGGATCATCCCCGGGATGATGCCGAGGAAGAACTCCAGCCCGAAGGCGTACAGGAAACCGGCCATCAGCGACCACTTCGTGAACGCGGAGAGAAACGCGAACGCGGCGAGGTAGGCAGGGTAGACGGCCACGACGGCGAGCAGCGAGCGCAGCGGGATCTCTTCCGGCAGGGGAGGGCCGGCGTAGACCGCGAGGGTCGCGGCCAGGGACGTCGCCAGGGCCAGCGCACCGACGATCAGGTACGCCACGTACTTCCCGAGCAGGATGCTTGCGCGGGGGACCGGTCGGGTGAAGAGGTACGGCAGCGTCCCCGCCGTCGATTCGGCGAGCAGGATCTCCGTCCCGAACAGCAGGGCCGAGAGCGGCGCGAGAAACTGGAGGTAGAGAAAGAAGACAACGTAGAAGTAGCCGGAGCGGATCTCCCGTTCCGAGTCCGCCTGCGTCCCCGCCGCGGCCGTGAGCAACGGTGGGACCGCCAGCACCACGAGGAGGATGAGGGCCTTCTTCCCCGGAAGCGCACCGCGGAGCGCGCGGCCGAAGCTCGCCGCGAAGCCGGAGAGGAACCGTGCACTCACGAGTCGCCTCCCACGATGATGTCGAACACCGCCGCCAGCCGCTCATCCGGGCTCTCGATGCCGACGACCACCAGGTCCTCATCGACGACGAGGCGCGGGAGGTCGGCGTAGACGCCCTCCGGGTCCGTCGTCGAAAGCGTCACCGCGTCCTCCTCGAAACGGAGGGCGGTCAGGTCGCGCCCCTCGAGGAAGAGCGCGGCCAGGCGCTTCGGCTCCGTACAGGCGATCCGGATCCGGTGGGGGTGCCGGTCCATGTGGTTGCGAATCTCGTGGACCTCGCCCGTCGCCGCGATCCGCCCCTTGTGGATGAGGAGGATGTGGTTCGTCAGCGCCTCCACCTCGTGGAGCACGTGGGAGGAGACGAGGACCGTCGCCCCCGCCGCCGCGCGACGGAGGATCAGTTCCGTGACGGAGTGGCGCGCCACCGGGTCCAGGCCGGAGAGCGGCTCGTCGAGGAGCAACAGCTCCGGGTCGTGGGCGATCGCCTGGGCGAGCTTCACGCGCTGGCGCATGCCCTTGGAGTGCGACCCCAGGCGCTTCTTCG
>JBDLIY010000356.1:0-4556 GCA_039714635.1 Planctomycetota bacterium | reverse complement strand
AGACGGCGACCCGACTCGAGGGCGGGGCCGGCGGCTCGGGTGCCGGCTCGGGGCTCGATGCGATCTTCTCGACGGGCGGTGCGGAGGCCACTTCCACTTCCGGCTCCTCCGCCGGCGGTACGTCGGGCCGGACCTCCTCCGCCGCGCCGGGGGGCGCCAGCACGTACGCGATGCCGAGCAGCGCCGCGATCAGCGCCGCGGCGACCATGACCTTCGTCCGGGTACTCATGAGCAGGATTCCTCCGAGCAGGCCCGCGCCACCGGCGGCGGCCGCGGCCTTCTCTGGTTTCGCGAGCAGGGGAACGAGAGCCATGCACCACGCCCGGCGATCGCCGCCGTGCTCCTTGTCGAAGCGCGACCGGAGCATCGCCATCGCCCGCTTGATCCGCGTCCGCACCGTCTCCACGGGGGCGTTCGTCCGCGCGGCGATCTCCCGGGGCGGAAGGTCGTCGAGGTAGCGGAGAACGACCGCGGTCCGGTACGGCTCGTCGAGATCGAGGACCGCGTCCACCACGCGGCGCCGCAGGCGCTCCCGCTCGACGGCCTTCGCCGTGGTCGTGTCGACCTCGGAGACGGCCCGGGCGGCCTCGCGGCCGTCGCGGCGCATCCGGGCGCGGCGGTCCTGGCGGATGAAGTTCCGCGCCACCGTCGCGAGCCAGGCCTTGAGGCCGGGACCGGCGCGGGGCGGCTTTCTGAACGCGTACGCCCAGGTTTCCTGGAGGTAGTCCTCGGCCGACTCGTGGTCGAAGACGAGCGAGTGGACGAGTCCCGTGAGGAAGCCCTGGTGGGCCAGCAGCTCTTCGGGACGGGCGATGGGTTGGTTCGTGCTCATGGCTCTCACCCGGGTACGTGCCGCGGGGGAGGAATCCGGTTCAGGGAAACCCGATTTTCCGCGGACCGGCCGCGGTGGCAACCGTCGATTCCAGAATCCGCGCCCGCGAACTCGCACGACCCTCTCACAGGCAAGAATGAGTTAAGCTAAACGTTAACCGTGACGCCGATGTTGCGAGCATTAACGTTAGGCCCATGCGGACGCCTTTCACTAAGTCCATGCGCAGTAGGGATTTACAAGATTCAACCCCTTTCGGCACGCCATTCGGTATTCTGGCGCCCGGAGGGAATCCATATGCCAAAGCTTCTGTTGACACCCCTGCTGCTCCTCGCCGCCTGCGCGAGCGCCCCGGAACCGGCGACGGAGAATTCCCGGCCGGCGCCGGTCGCGGCCGTGCGGTCGGAGGAGATTCCGGCCGACGAGACGCTCGCGTCGCCCGCGTCGTTCACCGTGCTCTCGGCGGTGGCGTATGCCGTCGAGGCGAACCCCGATCTCCGGATCGCCTTCCTGCGGATCGCCGCGGCGGAGGAGGAGGTGAAGGTCGCCTCGTCCGCCTGGTGGCCGACGCTCGGCGTCGGGTTCGACCTGACGTACTCGGACGACCCGGCGAACGTGCTGATGATGACGCTCCGCCAGCGGAGCCTTGAGCTCGGGCCGACGACCGATCTGAACGACCCCGGCGCGCACTCGAACTCGCGTGTCTCCGTCACCGCCGGCTGGCAGCTGTACGACGGCGGCCGGCGCTCGAACGCGACCGAGATGCGTCGCCTGTCCGTGCTCCTCGCCGAGAGTGACCGGGACGCGGTCATGAACTCGCTGCGCGCCGCCGTGATCGACACCTCCCTCGCCGTGCACATGGCGGAGGAGTTCGTCCACGTGGCGAACGAGTCCGTGCGGCTGACGGAGGAGCAGGTCCGGCTCGCGAAGGCCCGCCACGAGTTGGGGCAGGCCCAGCGCTCCGACCTCCTCTCCGCGGAGGTGCGCCTGGCGGAGGCGAAGGAGAACCGGGTCAAGGCGCGGAACGCGAAGTCGCGCGCCCTGACCGCGCTGAGGAACCTCATGGGGCTCCCCTCGGCCGCGCCGCTGACGCTTCTGGGATCCGGCGCGTTCACCGTGACGCCCGTCACCGAGGAGAACCTCGAGGCCGTGGCCCTCGCGAACCGTCCGGAGATCCGGAAGGCCGGGGACGCCGTCCTCATGGCCGAGGAGGACGTGTCCATGCAGCGGTCGGGCCACCACCCGACGGTCTCCCTCTTCGGCAGCTACGACTGGGACACGGAGGTCCGGACGGACCTGGACTTCGAGGACTCCGGCACCGTCGGCCTCTCCCTCGACTGGGCGCTCTTCGAGGGCGGCCGGACGAAGGCGCGCGTCGCGGCGGCGAAGTCCCGCCTCGAGGAGGCGCGCGAGCAGGAGCGCAAGGCGCGCCTGGCCGTCACCTCGGACGTTTCGATGGCGACCCTCCGTCTCGCGGAGGCGAAGGAGCGCCTCGACGTCTCGGAGACCTCCATCGCGCAGGCCGAAGAGGCCCTGCGCCTGATCTCGGCCCGCTACGAGAACGGCGCCGCGACCATCACCGAGTACCTGGACGCGGAGGTGGCCCTGACGGGCGCCCGCGTCCGTCACGTCAGCGCCCGCTACGACGTCGAGCGGGCCACCGCGGACCTGCGCCGGGCCCTGGGGATCTGCCGGACCGGCGCGATCACCGCGGACCCGGAGAAGACGGGAGGAGAGCGATGAAACTGGCCCTGGGTATCGCCGCGATCGCGGCCCTGATCGTCGGACTCCTGTTCCTGCAGGGGACGTTCGACACGTCGAAGGTCGGACCGGGCACCGAAGTGGAGGCTCCGGAGACGACGCAGGGACTCGGCGGCAACCGCGTCGTCGCCGTCGAGACCCGGAAGGTCCCGGTGTACTCCGAGGCCGTGGGAACCGTCCGGTCGCGTCGCACCACGCGCGTCTCGCCCCGGCTCATGGGGACCATCCTCACGATCGCCGTGAAGCAGGGCGACGCCGTGGCGAAGGACGACCTGATCGCCACGATCGACGACCGCGAAGTCGCCGCCCGCCTCGCCGCCGCGCGGGCGGATCTCGTTTCTGCCGAGGCCGCGCTCACCCAGGCGCAGGCGGCCTGGGAGCGGACGCGGCAGCTCCACTCCCGCGACGCGGCGACGAAGGAGCAGCTGGAGGGGGCGACGGCCCGCCACGACTCCGCGAAGGCGGCCGTGGCCGGCGCGAAGGAGGCCGTGAATGTCGCCGAGGTCGTGGCCGGCTACGCCGAGATCCGCGCCCCGGTGGCCGGCGTCGTGGCCGAGCGCTTCGCCGAGCCCGGCGACCTGGCGCTGCCGGGCCGCCCGCTGCTGACCATCCAGGATCCGAACAACCTCCGCCTCGAGGCGGATGTCCGCGAATACCTGATCGCCCACCTGGCCGTGGGCGGCGACGTCGTCGCCCGCTTCGACGCGCCGCTTTCCGTCGACTACGAGACCATCGTGGACGAGCGCGCCCCCGAGGCCGACCCGGCCACGCGAACCTTCCTCGTGAAGGCGGCGCTGCCCGCCGATGCGAAGGTCCGGCCCGGCAACTTCGGCCGCCTCCGCTTCCGCACCGGTGAGCGGGAGGTCCTGCTCGTCCCGGCGGCCGCGGTCCGGAAGATCGGCCAGCTGGAGACCGTGCACGTCGTCGAGGAGGGCGACCGCGTCCTCATCCGCCACGTCCGCACCGGCCGCGCCCACCGTGGGGCGGGGGGTGACACGCTGGAGGTCCTCTCCGGCCTGGCGCGCGGCGAGCGCGTGGTGGCGGGAGAGTAGCCATGCGTGGCAAGGACACTTTCACCGCGAAGATCGTCGAGATCTTCCTGACCAGCAAGCTGTCGTTGCTGTTCATCATCGCGGCGCTCGGCGCCGGGGCCGTCGGCTTCCTGATGACGCCCCGCGAGGAAGAGCCTCAGATCATCGTCCCGATGGTGGACGTCTACATCGCCATGCCCGGCGCGTCCGCCGAGGAGGTGGAGAAGCTCGTCGCCGTCCACCTCGAGACGAAGCTCATGGAGATCGAGGGCGTCGAGAACGTCTACTCGATGTCCGCCCCCGGCCGCGCGGTCGTCACCCTCCGCTTCGAGGTGGGGCGCAACCGCGAGAACGCGCTGACGAACACCGCGGCCGAGATCGCCGGCTACCGCGGCGAGGCGCCCCCCGGCATCGCGGGCTGGATCATCAAGCCGATCGACGTGGACGACGTCCCGATCCTCACCCTGACGCTGCACGGGGACGAGCTGGACGACCACCGGCTGCGCCGCATCGCCGACGAGGTCGTGGACAACCTCCAGCGCGTGCCGAACAGCTCCAAGGCCGAGGTCTTCGGAGGGCGTCCCCGGGGGATCCGGGTCGTCGTGGATCCGGAGGCGCTGGCCTCACGCAGTCTGTCCATCCTCGACGTTCAGCGAGCCCTGGGCGGCGCCAATGTCGCCTCCCGGTCCGGTACGTTCGAGTCGAACGACCGCGAAGTCCTCGTCCGCGCCGGGCCGTTCCTCGAGGACGCGGACGACGTTTCCGACGTCGTCGTCTCCTCGGCGGCCGGCCGCCTGGTCTACGTCAAGGACGTGGCGGAGGTGATCGACGGCCCGGCGGAGGCCTGTAGCTACACGCGGATCGGCTTCGGTCCCGCCGCGATGCGGACCCACGACCGCGACGGCGGCCCCGGCACCGATGAGGAAGCCGCCGTC
>JBDLIY010000355.1:0-4564 GCA_039714635.1 Planctomycetota bacterium | reverse complement strand
TCTCCCTGCCGTCCGGGAAGACGGCGACGGAGATCCTCGATCGCCTGGGCCGGAAGCCCGGTCGCCTGGCGGAGGTTCTCCGGCTCGCCGACGGGCCGATCACGTTCTCCCGCCACTCGATCCGGTTGCCCGGCCGGCCTCCGGTCGACGACGCGGTCCTGGTCTCCTTCTCGCGGAAGGGCGATCGGGACGAGCTGCGGGCGGCGGCGGTCGCGTGGGTCCTCGCCGCGCTCGTGCCCGGCGGGAAGCCGGTCGAGGAGCGGATCGGGCGCGTGCCCGTGCAACGCTATCGGGGGAAGGACCGGGACGTCTTCGTCGCGGCCGCCGACCGCTACGTCCTCGTCGCGACGGACGCGTTCGTCCTCGGCCGCGTGCTCCGGCGCCTCTCCGGAAAGAGCGGGAAGAGCCTGGTGGACCGGCCGGAATTCGCGGAGGCTCGTGCCCTGCGCGCCCGTCGCGGCGGCGCCCTGCTCTGGGGCACGAAGGCCGCGCTGCCGCGGGCGCTCCGGGGGCTCGGTGTGGCGAGGTTCGCGGGCGTGAGCGACAAGATGGTCGTGGTGCCGGAGAAGGACGGCCGTCTCTCGCGCCTGACCGGAACGGGGGCGGTGCCGGTCGCCTGGTCCGGGGCGGAGCCCGACGGCGTCTGGATCGGGGCGTCGCTGACGCCGCGGGGCGTGCTCGAGACGGCGCTGGCGGTTCTCGACCGGGAGCACCTGCTGGAGGCGATGGGGATCGACGGAATCGCGGCGGGGCCGATGGAGTTCCTGTGGCGGCCCGGTCGGCGGTCCGCGGTCGCGTTCCGCGTGCGCGAGGGGGCGGACGCTCAGCGCGTGCTGGGGCCGATGGGGGATCGCGCCGCCGTCCGGTCGGACGGGGCGATCGTTGCGAGCGAGGACCTCTCGGCGTGGCGCGACCGGATGAAGGTGGACGCGCCGCCGGGGCCGGAGCGGAAGGGCGGGGCGCGGCTGACGGCGCCGGTCTCCACGCTGCTCGGGTTGCTGGGACGAGACGACGTGAAGGTCGGGCGGCGGACGACGTGGGTCGTTCGGCCGGGGGACGGGAAGGTGACCGTCACCTCGGGCCCGTCGGAGGTCGGACCCGTGGAGATCGCGGTGGGGGCGCTGGTACCGTGAAGAGAATCGAGACCGTCACGCTGTCGATCGCCGAGGTGAACGAGCAGCTCGGCGTGGACATGGAGCCGGGCTTCTGGGAGGCGCTGGTTACGATGCTGGCGTATCCGGAGCTCACGTACGACCCGGCGGGCCAGTCGATCCGGTTCCCGGACTACGTTCCGTTCCGCGAGCTGGCGGGCGAGTTCATCGAGGGGATGGAGGGGGGGATCTACGACATCCGCCTCTGCGAGCGCTGCGCGGGCTACTTCGACCTGAACCGCACGGAGGGCATCTTCAGCGATCCGGCGGAGATGGAGGGCTTCCTCTGCATGCCGTGCGCGGAGGCGATGACGGCGCGCGAGTTCTACGAGAAGCACCTCCGGATCCGGTAGGCCGGACGCACACCTGCAATTCGGGGTCAGACCCCGATTTGCAGGTGTGGCTACTCCCACGTCACGTCGTCCAGCCAGATCACCGTCCCCGTCGCGTTCCCCTCCGTCGTCCCGTAGTGGAACCGGATCCTGAGGAGCGACCGGAAGTCCACGTCCGGGAACTCCGCCCGGTCGATCCGGTACGGCCGCCACTCCGGCGAGAGCGAATACCAGCCCTCGAGGATCCGGCCGTCGAGCACGTGCCGCGGCGCGGACGCCGGGGCCGGGTTGACGAGGTCCTCGTCCATCGCGTCCTCGATCGTCACCCGGAGCTTCTCGCCGCCCTTCGCGCCGCGGGCGAAGAAGACCAGCGCCCCCGCCTTCTCGAAGGACCGGTCGGGATTGAACGAGAGGACGCCGGACGCCGCGCCGTCGCGCACCGCCGTCATGCGGAACGAGCCGCGCCCCCCGTGCACCATGGCCGGGTCGAAGGCGTCGCGGAAGATCTCCGGCGTGACGTAGGTGTTCGGGTCGGGGACGAAGGTCCTCAGCTGCTCCTCGGTGAAGAGCGTCCGCGCGAACGCGACGCCGGCCCCGTCCGTGACGAACAGCATCTCCCCGGGCGTTCGCTCGAAGTCGGTGAGGACGAGCGCGTCGCCCTCATCCGGCACCAGCGTCACGTTGTCGAGGGCGATTTCATCCGCGAGCTTCTTCTCCGTGCCGCCCGGCTCCCCGAGCTGGAAGGCGAGCGTCCGGAGTCGCGACGGCTGGAAGGAGAGGGGCCGGTGCTCCATCCTCGACGCGAAGCCGGCCATGGGCAGCGTGACGGTCTGCCACTCCCCGACCAGCTCGACGGCCGTCTCGTGCACCGTGCGGTAGGAGCCGAGCCGCTCGGTCCACTCGTCGTAGCCGTCGCGCGCCCGGAGGACGATCGTCGATCCCTTCGGCCCCTTCACGTCGAAGCGGAGCCAGGCGTACGGCCGCGAGTCCAGGGTGGGGACGAAGCTGACCGTGACGTTCGCGAACTCCTCGGCGGAGCCCGTCCGCCGGGCCGTGAACCGCCCGCTCCGGCGGCCGGCCTCCACGCCGGAAGCGACGCGGACGTAGACCTCGGGCCGCTCGAAATCGAGGATCGTCCCGCCCTCGCCCTTCTTCCGCGGGGCCGTTTCGGCCCGGGTCGCCGGCTCGCCGCGCCGGAGCAGCGCCGTCACCGCCTTTTCCGCCTTGACGACCGCCTCCCCGGCGAACGGGTCCGTGGCCACGACCTGCCGGTAGTCGGCGAGGGCCGCCTTCGCGTCGCCGGCCTGGAAGAAGAGGTCCCCGCGGAACTCCAGCACGAGGGCGTCCCCCTCGAACGAGTCCAGGAGCCGCGTGACCATCGCGGCGGCGTCCCCGGACCGCCCCTCCGCCTTCAGCGCCAGGCCGATTTCGAAGAGCAGGTCCTGCGGTCCCTGCCCCTCGGGATCGAGCTTCGCCGCGGCCCGGAGCGCGTCCTCCGCCGCGCCGTACTCCTTCGCCCGCGTGAGCGTGGAGCCGAGCTTCAGCCAGCCGTCCGTCCACGTCGGCACGATCTCGGTGACCCGCGCGAACGCCTGCGCGGCGCCGACCGCGTCTCGCTGCATGGACCGCGCGTGGCCGAGGTACCAGTGGGCGGAGGAGACGTCCGGGTGGTCCTTCGCCAGGCGGCCGAACACCTCCTCGGCGCCCTCCCAGTCGGCGGCGTCCGAGTGGATCTTCCAGAGCCAGAAGACGCCGCGGTTCATGTGCCGGCCGCGGCGCCGGTCGGCCTCGATCTCGCCGCGGACCAGCGCCTCGAAGCAGCGCCGCGCCTCGGCGGTCTCCTCGAGGCTGGCGTGGGAGATGCCCTGGTTCAGGAGGATGCGCGGGTCGGGGCCGAGCCGCCGCGACGCCTCCCGGAACGCCTCGATCGCCTTCTCGAAGCGGTTCGACAGCGCCAGGCAGTAGCCGAGCTGGTAGAAGCTCTCGCCGCTGTCGGGCGCGAGCTCCGCGGCCCGGCGCCAGGTCTCCGCCCCCGCCTTCCAGTCCTGGAGCTCTACGCTCACCTGGCCCGAGAGCTGGAGCGCGGGCACCGACTCGGGCTTCAAAGCGAGAGCCTTTTCGTACCAGCCGCGGGCGTCGTAGAGGGCGAGGCGCCCGAGGGACGCGTTTTCCGCCAGCGTCTCCCTCGCCTTCAGGTGGGAGACCATCCCCATTTCCAGGAGGAGGTCGAAGTCCTTCGGCGACTTCTCGATCGCGTCGGCGAGGAGGCCGGCCGCCTTCTCGTACTCGCCCTCGTCCTTGAGGGCCCGGGCCCGCTCGAGGACGGTGGCCTCCTGCGCGGGGACGGGCGGGGCGATGGCGGCGAGGGCGAGGAAGACGAGGACGGAGAGGGCGTGAAATCGGAACATCGGGGAGATCCTCCCGGGGCGCGCTGGTGCCATTTCAGCCCGGAACGGCCCCCGCGTCAATCGCCGCGGCCTTCGAGACCGAGTTCCGACCCGTGGGGGCGCAGCGCGTCGATGACGAACTGGATGTGCTCGCCGAGGTCGACGTCCAGCATCTCCGCGCCGATGCGGACCTCGTCCCGGTCGACCTTCGCCGCGAAGCGCTTGTCCTTCAGCTTCTTCTTCACGGACTTCGGCTTGAGGGAGGCGATCCCGTCCGGCCGGACGAAGCAGCAGGCGCCGATGAAGCCGGTGATCTCGTCGCAGGCGAGGAGCGTCTTGTCGAGGAGGGTGTCGTACGGGACGCCCCACTTCGTGAAGTGGGCGCTGACGGCGTGGGCGATCTGATCCTCGCCGATCTCGCGGAGCCAGGCGACGGTCCGGTTCGGGTGCTCCTCGGGCCACTTCTCGTAGTCGGCGTCGTGGAGGAGGCCGGCGACGCCCCAGCGCTCCTCGTCCGCCTCGCCCGCTCCGTAATGGTGGGCGGCCGCGCGCATGACGATCTCCACCGATCGCGCGTGGATCCGCAGCGCTTCCGACTCCGTCCACTCGGTCAGCTTCGCCCAGGCCTCGTCCCGCGTCAGAGCCATGTCGTCACCCCGATTACCCCGAAATCAACTGCCAGCCGATCCAGAGG
>JBDLIY010000354.1:0-4574 GCA_039714635.1 Planctomycetota bacterium | reverse complement strand
GATCTCGCGCATCGCGCGCGGCATCCCGACGGGATCGACGATCGAGTACGCCTCGGGCGCGGTCCTCTCGGACGCTATCGCGGAGCGGTCGAAGTTCGACGGATGACGCAATTCCCGTGCCTTAATGTATAATCCCCTTGGTCCGGTGGCCCGTACTGCCGATGAACTCTTGGCGGCCGCCGGCGCGAAACTGCTGGCTTGCCGGTTCTGTACGCTTCTCTGAACCCTTGGACAGGAGTGCCCCCCGGGGCGGAAACGATGCGACTGGACGTCTCACTGCAGCAGAAACTGCAACTCCAGCTGAAGCTGGCTCCGCAGATCATCCAGTCCATCGAGATCCTCCAGCTCCCGGCGATCGATCTCCGCGAGATGATCGACCAGGAGCTCAGCGAGAACGAGACCCTGGAGGTCCTCGAGGAGCGGGAGGAGACCCCGGAGTCCGCGCTCGACGAGGCGAACCGGGAGAGCCACGAGGACAAGGAGTACGAGGAGCTCTTCGAGCGCCTCGAGAGCATCTCCGAGGAGAGCTGGGACCTCGCCCCGCGGCGGAACTTCCTGACGGAGGACGGCAAGGACCGGAAACTGGAGGCGCTGCAGAACACGGCGTCGCCGCCGCCGAGGCTCACGGACAGCCTGGTCGACCAGCTGACCTTCGCGAACGTCCCGGAGCGGATCATGCCGGTGGTCCGGGCGATCATCTTCTCTCTCAAACCGTCGGGCTATCTCCAGAGCCCCCTCGAGGATATCGTCCGCTTCGTCAACGCCGGGCTGAACGGGGAACTGCCGTTCACCGTCGAGGAGGCCGGGGAGGCGCTGGCGATCGTTCAGGATCTCGAGCCCCGGGGGATCGGAGCCCGGACGACGCAGGAGTGCCTCCTGCTCCAGCTCGACCCGGACGACCCGAGGTTCGAGGTGAAGCGGCGGATCGTGTCCGAGTTCCTCGAGGACGTCGGGAAGAACCGACTGCCCAAGGTCGCGAGGGACCTCGGCATCTCGATCGAGGACCTGTCGAACCTCGTCGAGGAGCTCGGCCACTTGAACCCGCGCCCGGGGACGGACATCGCGTCGGAGGAGACGCACTACATCCAGCCGGACGTCGTCGTGCAGTACCTGGACGGGGAGTACGAGGTCCTGCTCCAGGACGACTACTTCCCGACGCTGATGATCAGCCCGCGCTACCTGAAGATGCTCCAGCAGAACAAGGAGGACCCGAAGGTCCGCGAGCACATCAAGAAGAAGATCGAGTCCGCCCGCTGGCTCATCGACTCCATCGAGCAGCGCCAGAACACCCTGCAGAAGGTGGTCCGCGCGATCATCGCGCGCCAGAAGGACTACCTCGACTTCGGGATCAGCCACCTGCGCCCGTTGAAGATGCAGGAGATCGCGGACGAACTCGGGATCCACGTCTCCACCGTTTCCCGGGCCATCTCCGACAAGTACATGCAGAGCCACCGGGGGATCAACGCGCTGAAGTTCTTCTTCACCGGCGGGACCGAGACCGACGACGGAGCCGTGGAGTCCCGCGTCTCGGTGAAGCAGAAGGTGAAGGAGATCATCGACGCCGAGGACAAGAAGCGCCCCCTGTCGGACGAGGAGATCGCGCAGCGGCTCCAGGGCGAGAAGCTCAACATCGCCCGCCGCACCGTGACGAAGTACCGCAAGCAGCTCGGCCTCAAGTCCTCCCGCCAGCGGCGCGTCTGGACGTGAGCCGCCGCACCGTCAGACTCGTCCTCGAATACGATGGCTCCGACTTCGGCGGCTGGCAGCGCCAGGACAACCGCATCACCGTCCAGGAGGTCCTCGAGGGCGCGCTCGCCCGCCATCTCGGCGAGCCCGTCACGACCGTGGCCGCGGGGCGGACCGACGCCGGGGTCCACGCGCTCGGGCAGACCGTCAGCTTCCGCACGGAGTCCCGGATCCCGCCGGGTGGGATCCTCCACGGGGCGAACGTGCACCTGCCCGACACGGTGGCGATCCGCGAGGTGGCCGACGCTTCCCCGGACTTCCACGCACAGCGGGACGCGGTCGGGAAACACTATCGGTACCGGATTCTCACCGAGCGCGTCCGTCGTCCCGTCGCCGGGCGCTTCGCGACCCGCATCGGGACGCCCCTCGACGATCGGCGGATGGGGGAGGCCGCGGCGCGCCTCGTCGGGACCCATGATTTCAGCTCGTTCCGGAACGCCGGTTCGGTGGAGACCTCACCCGTCCGGACGCTCACGCGCCTTGACATCACCCGGGAGGACGAATACCTTTCATTGGACTTCGAGGCGGACGGGTTCCTCTACCGGATGGTGAGGAACCTGGTCGGCACCCTGCTCCTCGTGGGCCGGGGTGCCATGGACCCTGAAACGGTCGGGGAGGTTCTCCTGGCCGCGGATCGGTGTCGGGCCGGGCCCGCCGCCCCCGCCGGGGGCCTCTGCCTCGTCAGGGTGTTCTACAGGAACGACGCTTGAGCGGACGTACGGATGCGGTCGGTCGGGAGGACTCTCGAGCGGCCGTTTTTGATTCGACGGACGAACGCGGGGAAAGCTTGGGGCAGCCTTCCGGGGCGTTGTTAAGATCGCCGATCCCCGCTGTGGGCCGGAGTTTCGGCCGCTCCGCCGTCTGCGACGAGCGCCGGGACGAGTGCCGGGACGAGTGCCCGGCCGAGTGATGGACAGGAGAAATCAGCTTTGAGCATCCGGATCACGGGCCGCACGGGGGACGTCACCACGGCGATGAAGGCGAAGGCCGCCGCCAAGGTGGACAAGTTTTCGCGGTTCTATGACCGCATCACGTGGATCGACGTCGTGCTCGACGTCGAACACGCCCGCAACAGCGTCGACATGAGCGCCGGCCTCAACCAGGGGCAGACGATCGTGGGCAAGGCCGAGAGCGACGACATGTACAAAGCGATCGACCTCGCCATCGACAAGATCACGCGACAGCTCCGGAAGCACAAGGAGCGGCAGCGGGATCACCGGCCCCGACGGGGCGGTGCGACTCCGCCGACCGGCGGGGATGACGGGACGGAGGACTGATCCCGGGAGATGTGCCCGGGATCGATTGGCAGAACTGGACTGGCCGAACTGAACAGCCCGTGACGGCGTGACCGGATCGGGCCCGGACCGAGGGAAGCATGGACTTCGCCCTTTCGAAACTCGTCAGGAAGCAGAACGTCTTTTCCACCCTGGACGGTGAAGATCGCGAAACCGTCCTCCGCGAGATGGTGGGGCGACTCTCCGAGAACGGGGAGGTCACCGCCGGCGACGTGGAACCCATCATGGAAGGCCTGATGTCGCGCGAGCGCCTGGGGACGACCGGGATCGGGCGCGGTCTGGCCATTCCCCACGTCCGGTACGACGAACTCTCCGAACTCCTGGTCGCCGTGGGGCGCTCCGACAAGGGGATCGACTTCGCCTCGGTGGACGGGTCGCCGGTGGAGGTCGTGTTCCTGATCATCTCCCCGGAGTCCAGGCAGGACGACTACCTGGCCGCCCTGCGCTGGGTCTCCATCGCCGCGCGGGATGAGTACCACAACAAGCTCCTGCACGGCGCCCGCTCACCGGACGAGTTCATCGAGCTGTTCCAGGACATCGAGGAGTCGCTCTGACCGGGCGTCCCCGGAACGAAATCCGGGACGAACTCCGGGATTGGGCAAGATGAGCGGGAACGAATTCACTCGCGAGCTGACGCTCGTGAACAGCCACGGCCTCCACCTCCGGCCCTCCAGCAAGTTCGTGTCCATCGCCAACGAGTTCGAGGCGGAGGTCTTCGTCTCCGTCAACGGCATGGACGAGGGCAACGGCAAGTCCATCCTCGCCCTCTCCTCCCAGGCCGCGGAGAAGGGCTCCCGGATGCGGATCCGGACGCTCGGTCCCGACGCGAAGGCCGCCATCGAGGCCCTCGCGGAGCTCGTGAAGACCGGCTTCGGCGAGTTGACGGCGGAGGGCCTCTGACGTGGAGATGGTCACCGGCATCGCCGTCTCCCCGGGCATCGCGATCGCGAAGACCTTCCCCCTCGAGTCCGAGGAGTTCGTCGTCACGGCGCGTCCGGTGGAGCCGGACCAGGTCGATGGTGAACTGGAGCGCTTTCGCGTTGCGGTGGAAGAGGCCGTCGCCGAGATCACCGAACTCCGCCAGTCCGTGGGGATGACCGGCGAGCTGGGGCAACTCTTCGAAGCGCACGTCGTCCTCCTGCGCGACCCCAAGATCCACGCGGACGTCGAGGAGGCCATCCGAGACGAGCTGCTGCCCGCGGAGTACTGCGTGCGGAGCGTCTTCACGCACCACGGGGATCGGATGGCGGCGGTGGACGACGAGTTCTTCGCCGAGCGGGCGAAGGACTTCCGCGACATCGAACACCGCATCCTGCGGAGGCTCTCCGGCGCCCGCCAGCAGGAGATGGCCTGCCTGACGGAGCAGGTCGTCATCGTCGCCCGCGACCTCACTCCGTCCCAGACGGCCTCCCTCGACAAGGAGAAGGTCGTCGGAATCGCGATCGACGTCGGGGGCCGCACCTCGCACACGGCGATCGTGGCCCGGAGCCTCGGCATCCCGGCCGTGGTGGGTCTGAAGGAAGTGTCCAGTCT
>JBDLIY010000353.1:0-4579 GCA_039714635.1 Planctomycetota bacterium | reverse complement strand
GGGAGCCGACACCGCCGAACGCCTCGGCCCCCTCCGCGTGACCCAGGCGAACACGCTCTACAAGTCCGCCCACAACCGGATCCTCTCGGGCATGGTCTTCAAGGAGGACTCGCTCGTCGACCGGCTCGACGTCCTGAACCTCATCTGGGACCTGGCCCTGGGCCTGGAACTCGTCGAGGTGCCGGAGGACCGGATCCTCGCGCTCACGGAGCGGGGCGAGGGCTGGGAGAGCCAGGAACTCGTCGACCAGATCAACATGCTCTACGAGCAGATGCTCGAGGAGCGCGCGCCGGAGGGGCGTGACTTCCACCTCCGCAAGCTCCGCCGCCTGCTCTCCACGCGGCTCCGCTCGGTGGGCAGCAACCGCTGGCGCCCGATCATGGAGCTGCCGTTCGTCACGAGGAACGAGTACCTCGCCGCGCTCGAGGACGACGGCATCCGGGAGCGGTACAAGAACCGGTTCCAGTACACGTACGACCCGCCGAAGACGACGCTTCCGGGCCTGGCCGACGAGCTGTCCGACTGGATCCTCACGCGGATCTTCGTTCTCGGCCTCGTCGAGGTCTCCCTCGTCGGCGGTGAGCCGGCGGCCCTGCGCCTGACCGACCTCGGCATCAAGGTCCTCGGCGTCTCGGTGGGGGACAACGGCCACAACGGCTCGGCCCCGATCGTGGTCAACCCGGACTTCGAAGTGCTGGTCTTCCCCGAGGGCGACGTCCTCGAGATCGTGCACACGCTCGACCGTTTCGCGGTCCGCACGAAGTCGGAAGAGGTCAGCCACTACCGCATCCTGAAGGAGGGTGTGGAGCGGGCTGTCGTGAAGGGGATGTGTGCCTCCGACATCCTCGAGTTCCTCGGCGAGAACAGCCGGACGCCGATCCCCCAGAACGTCGAGTACTCGATCCGTGACTGGGGCGAGAAGATCCGGTTCGCCACCCAGCAGGACGTCGTGATCCTGCGCTTCGACAGCGAGGACATCCTCGACCAGGTCCTCGCGCTCGAGCCGATCCGGGAGCGCTTCGTCGAGCGGATCGCGCCGACGGTCGTGGCGTTGAAGGAGAAGATCGAGGACTGGCGGACCCTCGAGGACCTCCGCCGCCTCGGCGTCTACATCAAAGGCTGAGCGGCGCTCGCACGCCGGGAGGAGCACCATGTCCGATTCCCTTCCCATGGAGTCCCGGACGGGGCTCATCGGGTCCCTGCTGAGCCGGGCGGAGAGCGAAGGTCTCTACGCCGTGCTGCGCTTCGAGGAGAGGCGCGGTCGCTCGGTGGCCGTCGAGGGCGAGAAGGTGGACGCCGTCGAATCGATCTTCGCCGGAGGGCTCGGCGTCCAGGTCTTCACCGACACCGGCCACAACGGCTTCGCCGCGGTCGACGATCCCGGCGAGGACCGGTCGCACGCCGCGCTCGAGCGCGCGATGGCCGCGGCCCGCGCCGCCGAGGAGGCCGGGCTCAGCGCGATGCCGGGGATCCTCCGGGCGGAGAAGACCGTCGGCCGGCACGTGCCGGACGTCCCGTACGCCTTCGACCACCTGACGGTCGGGGAGATGCGGGAGGCCACGGTCGCCTTCGCGCGACTCGCTCTCGAAGCCGCGGGTGATCTCGCGGTCCGGACGGGTTTCGGCCTCTCGCGTTCCGACTGGCGGATCGCCCGCTCCGACGGCACGGACGTCACTTTCTCCATCCCGCGCTCTCACGCCGGCGTCGTCGTGACGGCCCGGCGGGACGGCCAGGCCGTGCGTACGAACGCCTCCGTTCCCGCGACTTCCTACGAGACGATCCTCGACGAAGAACCGCGTGGGAAGCTCGTCGCGCGGACGACCCGGGCGGCCGCGCTCGCGCGGGACCTGCTCGATGCGCCGTCGTACCCGGCGGGAACGGTTCCGCTGCTCATCGACTTCGCGCTGGCGAAGGGACTCGCGCACGAGGCGTTCGGCCACGCGGCCGAGACGGACGGGCTGACCTCGTCCATCCTCGGTGACGGCGGCCGGTTCCGGACGGGAGAGATGTTCGGCGGAGAGAACGTCACGATCATCGACGAGTCGTTCGAGGCGGACAACGCCTTCCAGCCGTTCTCCGGCAACGGCGTGCCCCGGCGCCGGGCGGTCATTCTCGACCACGGCGTCCTGAAGGAAGCGCTGGCCGACGTGCACACCGCCGACCGCGCGGGGACGCCCGTCACCGGCGCCGGGCGGCTCTCCGGCTTCGGCGTTCCGCCTCTGCCCCGCATGACGAACATCCGGCTCGAGGTGGACGATCCGTTCCCCGTTCCCGGCGGCAAGGACTTCTACGACTGGACGCCGGAGGAGGTGCGGGACCTCCTCGTCACGGCGGGCGACCTGCCCGATGGGAGGAAGGTCCTCTTCCTCTCCGGCTATCGCGGCGGCCAGGTCAACCCGGCCCTCGGCGACTTCGTGTTCAACAGCACCGCGATGTACGAGCTGACGCGGGACTCGGTGACGCTCTACAAGCCGGGCATCTTCTCCGGTCGGATCGAGGCGGCGCTGCACTCGATCGAGCGGGGCTACGGACCGCTGCGGCTCGACGCCGCCGGCACGTGCGGGAAGGCGGGACAGGGGGTGCCGTCCTCGGGCGGCTCGCACCACTTCCTCCTGATGTCCGAGAACGACGACATCCGGATCGGAGGCCGCTCATGAGCTTCTTCGAACTCGTGGAGGAGGAGGTCCGGCGGTTCTCGTCGGGCGGGGTTTCCACGGACGGCTTCCGCATCTCGCTCGCGGAGTCGGCGAAGGCCGAACTGGGCGTGGAGTCCAACCGCGCCGGCAGTCCGTACCGTCCGCTCACCGTGACCGATCTCGCCGGCGGGAGCTTTCTCATCCGCTGGTCCGACGGGATGGTCTCCCGGGGCGCTCTCTCGCGCACCGGCCGCGACGGGATTCGCGAGGTGCTCGAGTCCGCGTGCGAGGGGCGCTACGACGACCCCGACGCCGCGATCTTCGCCGAGGCCTGTGAGCCCGTCGACGTACCGCTGTTCTCCGATGACACGGCGGCGGTGGCGGAGGGGCGATCGCCGGAAGCCCTGCCGGACCTGCTGGCCGTCCTGACGGACCTGAAGGAGGAGCACGGCGCGGAGGTGCTCGACGCCTCGGGCCGGGCGAGCCGGGCCCGGCGCCGCGTGGTGACCTCGGGCGGATTCGCCGGAGAGGCGGAATCCACCGTGTTCGGCTGGTCCTTCGCCCTGGACTCCCTCGTCTGGGACGGCCACGAGTCGCGGGAGGTCCCGGGCGCGGACGAGGTCGGGATGCTCGCGCGCCTCACGGCGGCGGACTACGAGGGACTGCGCGAACCGGCCGGGGAGACTCCGCGAGGGGAGATGGACGTCCTTCTCCACCCGCGCGTGGCGGAGTCGTTCTTCGGGACGTTCCTGTACCCGAACCTCTCCGGCGCGGCGGTGGCGAACGGCCGGTCGCGGTTCACGGCGGACGACTTCCGCGAGGGGCGGCGGGTCTTCCGCGAAGACCTCGGCATCTCGGTCCGGCCTCACGTCCCGATGAGCGTGGGGGCGTTTGGGTTCACGGACGAGGGAGTCTGCTCCCGCGAGTTCGAATTGATCGACGGCGGCCGCCTGACCACGCCGACGCTGTCGCTCAAGTACGCCCGGCGCCTGGAGATGTCACCCGCGTCGCTGCCGGCCGCCGTGGAGGGGCTGCACTTTTCCCTGAACGGCGAGATCGATCGGGAGGCGGCGCTGGCCGGGGGCGAGGTCGTCCTCGTCCACTCGGTGATGGGGCTTCATACGCAGGACGCCGTGCGCGGTGAGTACAGCGTGCTGGCGCCCCAGGGAGTGCTCTACCGGGACGGGAAGGCGATGGGGCGCGTGACCGCGACGCTGAACGGCTCGTTCTTCGAGGACCTGTCGAGCGCGGACTTGCGGCTGGTGGGATTCCCGGGGTTCGCGGGGCCGGGCCTGCTGGTCCGGATGACCCTCACCTAGCAGGTCGGGTGAAACAACGCTGAGTGCGCCGCTTTTCACTCTGCTCGACCCGCGACCTCCGCGGCCCGCGGGGGCCTGTGGATCCTGGACGGACGCCGCCACGGCGGAACTCGCGTGGTGACGGTTCGAACCCGCCGCGGCGCTCCCCTTGCCGTCGATCCGGCGAGCGCTGATCCATCGGCCGGAAGGGAACTCCGCGAGCTGGATCGCCTCTCCGGCCGGACTTCACGGGGAGGGTTGCGGGCGGGTTGGTTGAGAGCCAGGGGAACTTTCGGAGAAAAGGGGAAAATGTGGAGTGAATTGGAAAGTTTTACGCCCGCAAAGGCAACCCTGACCCTCTGCCCCTAGATACGCTCTGGATGAACCCACTGTCAAGATCGAACCGCGCAAAACGTCCGCGACAGGGCGCGGACTCCGGAAGGCTCGTGCGTGCGACGGCATTGGGGTAGATTCCCCGAGTGATCGCCGAGGCCGACAAGGGCGTCTTCGAACTGGTTCTGGACCTTCTCCGGGAGCCCCTCGCCGTCGAGGCCCTCGCCGTGGCTCTCATCCTCGGAGCGATCTGGTTCTCCGTTCGGGCTCTCCGCGGCGTGGCCGAGAGAATCTCGCGCCGCCGGGCGCTCC